>JAFWCP010000551.1 GCA_017536845.1 Solobacterium sp.
GGATACCCGGATGTATAGTCATAAATCAATCGTGATATAAACGGAATATCCATCCCTGTATGATGGTCATTTTCGTATTCTTCCAGCATGCCGGCAATATCATCGGGATTGAAGCTCATGTCAATTCTGAATGGCACCGCAATGTTCCAGGGAATGTAGGCCTTGGCTGCATGGTTATCACGGTTTCTGCTTTCCAGACAGCAGATATCGGTCACACCGGCAAGGATGACAGACCGGAATGCTTTCGCATCATCGTATCTTTGCCTTCTTAGGAAGCCCGAACGAAGCCGGCCGAGAAAATCAAGAAAGCACTGATAATCATAAGCCGCATCAGCCTCGTCAATCATCAGCACCATCTTGCCGTCGATCATGCCGATCCAGTTGCTGATGATATCGAACATTTCATACATCAGTACAGTTTGCGGATTCTCAGCAAGTGCATCCAGCCGATGGATGATTTCTTCAGGCATCTTTTTCCCAGGCATACGGATCATCCGTCTGCACAAGGCCCTGACAAACAGATCTTCACTTCGGAAAGACGTGCTGCTGATGAGCTGGAAATCCAGAAATATGAAAGTATGCTCATCCTTCAGGGATTCCCGCAATGCTGAAAGCAATGTTGTTTTCCCATATTGCCGAGGTCTGTTGATCACAAAGTAATCCCCTCTTTCAATCATCTGCCGAACCTGTTTTACCCTTCTGCTGATATCCACCATATAGTGAATATCAGGATTGCAGCAGCCACATGTATGGAAGCGTTTCATTGATGCTCACCTCCTGTGTAAAGGAACTTCTGGCTACTATATCATGCTTCTGACATGCGTTTAATGTCATTCTGAAGAAGGAAAACCGGACAGGCAGGAAAGATCAGCTTTCATAAACGCAGAAAGTATTTGCATGACGCACAGAAGCAGCAAACCGATGAGCTGATCTGTCAGACCGTCATCGGTTTGCTGTTTCTTCACATATTATGCCTTATGCAGGAGCTTATTCCTCCACCCATCCATAAATCCAGAGGGTATTGGAACCGTTGCCGTAGAAGAGAATCGCCATCTCGCTTTCCTGGTCACGTCCCTTTTCAAAGGCATGCCAGACGTGTACCTCTGTACAGTTGTTACTTTCATACGGGTTGTAGGAAATCGTATATCTATCTCCCTCCCTTACAGGTTCGAAGTGAATGCCTGCATTATACGCCAGTGCATTCCGTTCATCATTGGGGCTTCCGTATTGCACGCTGCCGGAGGGTGTCCACAGCATATAATCTCCGCCGTACTCTGCCTGAAGGTAGACATCCATCGCAACCGGTTCACCGGGAATGATGGTCTGAGGAGGCGCGGAACAGCTGACCACAAGATTCGCGCTGCCTGCGCCATGGTAATCATTTTTCGGCAGGCTGACTCTTTCTGTATGGGTGAGCTCTGAAGCGCTGTAGTAATAAGAAGCGTATCCGTCCGTGCCGATCTCATTCTCCGAGCTCGTCACATTGGTCTCCTTAAGCTGCCAGTAACCTCCCTTCTTCTGAACGGTGTCATTGCCGGCTGGTTCTTCCGACGCATGATTTTCAACTTCCACAGTCCCCGGCTGAACTGGTTCCTCTTCATGGATGAGCCGTTCCATTCCCTCCTTGAGCAGGCCGTACTGTCTGAGGTATTTCAGGAAACGCTGCAGGGCTTCCTGGCGGCCTTATTCCACAACGTCTGTCGCCCACCATTTAAGCAGGTCACCCCAGTTGAATTCCCCTCTCTCTGCTCCTGCCATCAATGCTTCCTCATTTACAAACTGACTCAGGAAGCTGCGGGTTTTTATGAGCCGCTCCATCCGGTCTTCCAGATCAAACTGTTTCCCGAAGGCATTCTCGCCGAAGAATTCACTGCAGTGACCAGACTTCAGCAGTCCGTTTTTCAGCATGGTATTTACGCTGATCCGCTCATACTCTTTGATCTTTTCCGCTTCCGCCTCCTGGGCAAGCCTGGTGTCAAAGTAGTCAATCAGGGCGTCTTTTGCCCGGCCTTCAAAGACATCGCGGTACTTTTCCTTCAGATCTTTATAATCCTCAAAGCTCCAGCCATACTTATCGCAGACCTCTTTGATCTGGTACAGGTTATAGAAGCGCTCGATCATCTTGCCGCCGCCGAAGCCACTTGCCGTGCTTAAGTATTCCAGAAAGGTTTCCTTGTCCTGTGCGATGACATAATTGCCCCAGAGATCCTCAGCCCCGTTTTTATAGATCTGGTACAATTCCTCGATTTCATTTGTTTTCCAGTTGATGAAGGCCAGATCCGCCTGTCTTGCGGCATAGACCACGGCCTTTGTTGCCAGATCCACCTTGGGATCAAGACCCATCATGATTGAGCCAAGCTCCTGCCCGGCGGATTTCCAGTCTTTTTCCGTCAGATAGGCTGTCATTCTGACCAGGGCGTTGGTGTTGCTGAGAAGGGCGTTTGCTGTTGGCTCCACGGTATCATTGTCCAGAACATCGCCAAGGTCTTTTGAATAGCCGAGTTCCTCCCAGCAGTTCATGATGGCATAGGTCGTGGCATCCTGCACGCTTCCTGATATGCCTTCCTTATCTCCTTCCAGCACGGCTCTGGTCATGCCCGTGGTCAGGCTGGTGATGGATTCAATCATGTCTCCTGCTTCATTAGGATCAATGTCGTCGCCCTTAAACTTTCCGCCGAGGTAATTGACGACACTCAGAATCAGATCTTTTTCCGCTTCTTTTTTCAGCCCCAGAGCCTCAACCCTGGACCTGACGTAAGGCTCCAGAGCTTCTGCCGCCTGCTTTCTCTCGTCACGTTCCACGGCAAGCTTCTTTGCGTATTTGTCCAGAAAGGCTTCAATTTGTCCTTCGTCGGTAAACTTTCCGCTTCCGACCTTCGAAAAATGCGGCAGACGGACCGACATGGTATGGCCGGCCAGATCAAACTGATCCGGCCACAGATATCTGAAGCCGCCGTTTACGTCATCAAAATACATGAAGACAAGCCTGTCCAGTTCCTCCTCTTTCTCAGGCAGAGGAACGGTATACAGCACATCACTGCTGAAGACAGCTCCATTGTAGGTATCACATTTCACCTCTACCGGTGTCTGCAGCAGGGTAAATGTATCCTTCCGTTCGACCCGTTTCAGATCATCATTGCTAAGAGGTGTGACGGAAACTCTGGATCCATCCGCGAAAGTGCCGTTTTCAACGTCCAGCCGGTATCCCGTTTCGGAAATGCTGCCAAGGGAGGTGTCCATTCCCTTTTCATAGGCGGACACCGTTATCTCCGACGCTTTAACCGATGAACCGGACTTCTTCTGATGTTCCAGCTGAAACTGTTCCCAGGCCCTTTCCTCCTGTTCTCTGAATCTGGCATACTTGATTTCTTCCATGATATGTCCGCCAACGAAGATGCCCCCGACTGCCAGTGCGACAAGAAGCAGGACAAGAATCGGTCCCATCCTTCCGGCTTTCGGTGCCTTTCTTTCCCTGACAGGTGTCTGTTCATAGACAGGCTGGTGCTTTGTTCCCTTCGGTTCGACGATGCCGCTTTCACAGCCGCAATTGCTGCAGAAACGTGCGCTTATGGGCATTTTTCTTCCGCATTGTCTGCAGTACTTGAATTTTTCTTCTGCCATCGTATCTCCTCCTCATGCTCTGTTTCATCTTTTTTCGTTTTCTTGTCATTGAAGTGACAGGATTTCTGCAGAACAGTTTCCCTGTCCTGTCCCCGATAAACACCTTTTCCGATCCTGAAATGCCATTCCGACCGGAAAACTCAGGCGGATGCATCCTGCCGTCATTCCTTCTATTTATGCTTCTTCATTACTGTAAGCAGCATTTCATATATATTACTAATATAGTTTATAGCTATTATACAGGATAGAAGATTGCACACTGCCATGACTGATATTTGTCAATGACATTTTCATGGCACAGACAGCAAACGCAGAAAGGAAGAAATCCTGACCTGCCCCACCGCAGGGAATCCTGAAGCCGGATATCGCCAGACTGCTTTCCAGACTGTCCGCAAGCGGAGCATGCTGAAAGACTGACAGCATCATGCCTGATGCCATTACGATCGGCAGTCAGGGCGGATGGATGGAAATCGAATTTGAGGTGATAGGTCCTGCCGAAAACCGAAAGCCGCATCTGATGAAATCCATCCAGCAGCATAACGAAGGGAAAGGCACTGCCCACGAGTTGATTGAGGAAGATGAATAAGATCTGGTCCGACGAAGCCTGGGAGGATTACCTGTATTGGCAGACGCAGGACAAGAAAACCCTCAAGCGTATGAACGCGCTCGTTAAGGATATTGACCGAAACGCCCCGCTGGAAGCACTGAAAGGAAACCTGCATGGCTTCTTCAGCTGCAGGATTAGTGAGAAGGATCCCACCCAGGTGCAGAACACCTGAGCGGGGTTTTTCGTGTTCAAAACACATCAAGCTGTTCCTGACCGGGGCGTGGGGCAATCCCCCTTTTTCAGTCATTCCTTTGTCCTTGGACGGTATGTCGCAGCACCGCCAGAGAAACAATGGCACAGGCTTATGTGGCGCATCTTGCTTTTCCGGGAATAAGGACAGCCTGTGTACTCCGGAACACAATCAACAATCTATTCCTGCATTGGTATGGTATATCAATCACAGTGCAGCATCCTGAATCAGAATACATGCCATGATAAATGGTGCGGCTAAACTGTGTCCGTACAGCAGGGTTTTCGCCTGATTGCTTCTCCTGGGCTGATTTTTGCACTTTTTCTCAATGAAATGCAGATTGAATCGGAAACGGGCTTTGCGTATTGGTCAGAACCTGTCAGCAGCGTCCCTTTTTGGCGAGGATTGATTTACTGCTGCAAGGCTGCCTGCCTTTTTACCTTCAGCTCATACTGGACTTCTTTGAGCATGGCCTGCATGGACTTACGGGTCGGATAGCCAATCTTCCACTTTGCGATGATGAGGTCCACAGTGTCTTCAGCCCCCGGAATGTCTGCTGTATCAAGAAGACAGCGTTTCATCTTTGCATAAAGGGAATTGCATGGATGTTCCATGATCAGTTCATCAAGATGTGCGACATACAGTTTCAGCAGTTTTTCCGGGCATTGTTTTTTCAATACGGGATAATAATTCTGAATGACAGAAAACGGGTGGTGTTTCAGTACATCGACAAGCTTCTGATACTGCTTTTCTTCATAATAGATCTGTGGTCCTTTGTCGGGATATCTGCGAATATAGGTTTCCCGCAGAACTTCCCAGTTTTCAGGATCACTGAGTTCCCGAAGCCTTTGGAGCAGGCTGCTGTCTTTTTCGCCTTGATTGATCAGAAGATCTTCCAGCGTTTCTTTTTCCTGTTCCGTATTGCCGGTTTTCCGGCAGATTTCAAGCAGCTTTTTCTTCCATTCGGTGATTTTCCATCTTACTGTTTCCTGAAGACAGAGAGCTTTGATGAGCCTTTCTGCGGATGCCCAGTCCTGTGCTTCTTCTGCCTGCGCCAGACGAAGTTCCATAACGGCAGGAAGATCTTCATGTGCCTGCAGCCAGTGTTCATATTCATCTGTCGTATCACCGGTTTTTTCCAGAAGCTCCCTGTATTTCTTCAGCAGTCCGGATGCAGTATAGTCGGGAAGGTCAGGATTGTTGAGGCGGTTTCGTACATCATCAAGGATCGGCAGCAGGTAGCGGGGATTGCTGAAGGAATTCTCCATCAGGGTTTCAATATTCTCCTTGATCATCATCCCCTCATATACCGGCATATTCTCTACAAACCATTGATGCATCCTCTCCTGCAGATCTTCCGGTGCCTTGGAAATGGCCTGGTTCCAGTACGCTTCAATTTCAAATGCGATGTCAGAATGCTCACCGTTGGATCCATCCATCTCCACATTTTCAAGGACATGGGCTGCTCTGTCCAGAGAAAGGAATGCAATCCAGTACACCCCTTTGTCGATCATGGGCTGCACAAGATCATTCAGCACGCCCATGAAAGAGTCGACATATTCGTGACCCTCCTTCCAGCCAATGAATCCATATCTGTCACCGCATACGTACGCAAGATTTTCCAAAGACAGCTCAACACGGTTAACATCCGCCTCTGTTGCTTTGCTCTTTCTGTATCTGTTGAAAATCCTGTCCCTGATATTCGGGTTCTCCTCTGCAATCCGGCTGAGTTCTTCCCGCAGCTGATCTTCCGTCATTGCGGCAAGGATATCGCTGAAGGATTCGGAAGAAGCGGGTGTTTCAGAAGAAGAATCATATTCATATTCTTCTTCGTCGTATTCATCCTCATCTTCATAATCATCTTCCGTATCAGCAGGATCCATTTCTTCTTCGGTGATTTTTAAGAGCAATGCTGCCATATGCTTGCAGTAATTGCCGTCCTCCGCATAGGGGCAGTCGCATTCCATATCAGAGATTTCATCCCCATCCATATGAATTTCCGTTTCATAGACATCACTGCCGTATACCAGGGCTTTGTAGCCGTCTTTTGTCTTTTTCACCGGGCCTACTTTGCCTCTGAAATAATAGTCTTCTCCTCTGTCCAATACTCTGCCCGAGAACATATCTACCCAGTCATCGTTGATCATACTTCCCTCCGTACGTCGTCTGAACGCACATTCTTTTCATAACTTTACCACATCATCTGTCTGCTTCGAACCGGAAATCAAAGACATGCTGAGGTTCAGATTCAGCAAAGCCAATGAGTGGTGTGACAGATGGCCATCACAGCCGGTTTTGTTTCCTTCGAAAGATACAGGTACCTAACCTTCACCGGCTGATAACAGCGTATGGAACCCCCTTCCCTGCGGGTCAGGCCTCCACCTGAACGGGCCGGAACTCTCCGCCTTCATATTCCAGGAATCTGTTTTCCTGATATTCATAGTTGAAGATCCGCAGGTCGGTTGTATACAGGAATTCCTGGCTTTGATGTTTTTTTGCAAGCGGGATGGTCAGTCCCGCAATCTCCCGCATATGATCATCATCTTCGCAGATGATCACAATTGCCGGATGATGCGGCAGGCTGAAAGGATCTCTTCCGCAGTAAAGCTGGTCGGGATTTTCAAACATGACGGAAAGCCGTTCCAGCTTCTGGATGACAAACTGCCTGTATGATTCTGCTTCAAAAGCTTCTGTCCGTCTGACCGATTCGGCAACGAGCGTCCTCTGTTTCAGCGTCACCATGCCGTATACGCGGGCAGCGGTATACACTGCGCCTTTCTGCTGGACAACGCATGTCGTGACATATTTCTCGCCGATCTCTTCTTTGTATGTACAGAGCATATAGACAAGCCATTGGTTGACAGAAAGATATCTTCTGACGGTATTGCCGTCCTGCAGGATATCAAAGGGGTTATAGCGGTGCACATCTCTGAGCAGTTCATGAAGAAGGGAAGCACCGTTTTTCCCCATGGATATGATGCGCATGAGGGAATGGGAATTGTCCATCACCGGTTCCCCGTCATCATTGACCGTGACAAATCTTGTCAGGTTGATCAGGTCATAGCGCTTCATCCGGTCAAGGATGCCCGGGAGTTTCTGCTGGCTCACTTTTTCCCGCCAGCCATAGTCCA
>JAFWCP010000050.1 GCA_017536845.1 Solobacterium sp.
AATCCTTCCGGCCGGTATCATAATAGACCGGAAATATGACGCCGTTGAGAACCCAGATATCGGAGGTGTCCGGCTGTCCGTTTTCATTTACCCGGCAGACAAGATAATCACCATCGCCATGCGGCGCATTGGCAAGATTGGTATGCAGCTTGTCGCCCCAGGCGGTTTCCACGGTGACGGAAATATCATTGGGAACATGCATGGCGTAATATGCGTCCGGTTCAGGACGGGTCCTGATCCTGATATACCTGTCCTTGACCGCAAAATCCTCGTCGCTCAGTTCACTGCCGTCAGGGTTTGTATAGGTGGCCATGACCTTGGCCAGCTTTGACGTCCACATTTCATCAAAGTTTCCTTTCAGGACAACGCTGACCCCATCATCCGTAACGGTATAGTCCGTAACCTCCAGGTCATTGTGGAACGATGTCTCTCTGGAAACCATCATGGCAAGCACCGTATAGTCCTGTTTACCGGTCAGAAACCATTCTTCATGGCTTATGCCGAGATACTCTTTCAGGTCCATGGTCTTCTGCCGTGAAGCCTTTTCGTCTGCCGCTGCACAGGCGGAAACAGCCGGCGGCAAGGCAGATACCGCTGTTTTTTTCATCCATTCTGTTTTCATCTTCATTCTCTTCCCCTGTCTGTGTGATGCATCCTGTTCTTCTTTTGTCTGTATATGACTGCTGTAATGCAGACTGCGAAAACTGCAGTTACCGGCAGGAGGATCCTGTATGTCTGCGGAACAGAATAATCCAGCTGCGCATAACAGCCGTTGAAATAATGCCGCAGGAGCGGTTCAATGCGCTTTCTGTTTTCGCCCTTGATATCGCTTTCCATATGAATCCTGCCTCCAAGGACCATTGTCCTTCTTTCTTTGCCGTCATAGCTGTCCCATGTATATTGTCCGGTGGAAGGATTGCCGTTTCTTACGAAACCGATCCACATCTGCTGGACGGCATCAGCGAGCTGTTCGTCATACTTCCCGCCTGTATAAATGATTTCCGACGGGTTGTTAAAGACATACGCAAGCTCCACGGCATGGCAGGCGCCGATGCTTTCTTCCGCACCTGGATAAGTCCAGTAATAGGTATAGACATTGTTGCCGTTTGCCGCATAATTCTCAGCCTGCTGCAATGCCGGAATCCGGAACAGCACTTCATTATAGAACTCTGTGAGCTGATCCGTCCTGTTTCCCTTCTGCATGGCCAGGAAAGCTTCCGTTTCGTTTTTTTCATCATCGGACAGTCTTCGGATATTGTTTTCATACATGACGGGGATCATGAAATCATATACCGGCTTTCCCGGCAATCCCGGAAATGTATATTCCATTTCCCATACCCAGTATCTGACTTCATCCGCATTGGTGCCGATCAGAAGGTCCGTATTTCTGACGTTTCGACAGGCTTCATACAGGGCCAAGGGAATGACGATTCCGTCCCGTTCGGGAAAATTGTTGTAATCATTGAGCTTTTCGTTGGCCTTCCTGAGGTCCTCTTCGGAAAGGGCAATCAGCTCTTCCATCTTCGTACATCCCGTTTCCTCCAGAAGCATCTTCGTCAGATTTTGACATTCTTCTTTGCTGTAGGTCAAGGCAACAGACCCGCTTTCGGCAATGATGCGCTGGAAAAGGCCTTCGGTATCATTCATGAGCGGCAGCAGGGAAACGCTTCCGGCGCCGGAGGATTCACCGCAGATCGTCACATTCCCGGGATCACCGCCGAAGCCGGCAATATTTTTATGAATCCATTCCAGGGCACATTTCTGATCCAGCAGGCCGAGATTGCCGCTTTCCTGATACTCTTCGCCTCCTTCTACTGTTGACAAATCTATAAAGCCAAGAATTCCGGATCTGAATTCCACAGTGACAAGAATGATGTCATCAAACTTCTGAATCAGGTTATGGCCGTCATAGATGGGATCGGATACCGCACCCCAGCCATAAGAGCCGCCATGGAAGAACACCATGACCGGTTTATCTTCTTCCGGGTTTGCTTCATTGACCCATACGTTCAGGGTCAGGCAGTCTTCGCTTTGCGGGTAGTACGATCCCGGCTCGGAAGGCCACTCTGTCTGAATCGGCGAAGGTCCGAAATAATACGCTTCGAATACGCCTTCCTGATCGGGCGCCGGAACCGGCGGCTGCCAGCGTCTGTCACCGGTCGGGGGAAGGGCGTAAGGAATGCCTTTGTATGAAATGACCCCGTCGTAAACAAGGCCAACAAAGGTGCCGTTATGGCAGTGGACGGCAGGATCCAGAGAGTCAGTTATTTCATGGTTTTCCCCATACATGCCGGCTACCCTTTTTTTCATCTCTTCTTCCTGGACAGAGCAGGCGGCAAGCGTACAAACCGTGAAGAAAATCAGGATGGCTGATATCATCCCGGATGCTTTCCTTTGTTTCCGTTTTTTCATGTTCCGCTGCATTTCCTCCTTCCCAATGTTCCGCAGTCCTTAAAAGTCGTGATTACACCAGGATATATCCCCGCCAGCCTCTCACAGAATAATAGGAATCGGCACCGTTATGGAATGTAAATACTTTCCCGTAACGGCGCTCGCAGAACAGTGCCCCGCCAAGATCCCGGATGGCATGCGGGGTGGCGATCCAGCTCGATGTTTTCAGATCGAATTCGCCAAGGCTCTGCAGGCGGCGGTAAAAGTCTTCATTCAGCAAGGATACGCCCATTTCCTCTGCCTGGCCAAGGGCACTGGCAGCCGGCGGGTTTTTAACCCTCTCTTGCCGCGCTTCTTCGTCATAGCACACGCTTCTTCTGCCTTTGGGGGATTCCTTTGCGCAGTCGCAGTAAATCAGTCTGCCTGTTTTTCCATCCAGTCCGATGGTATCCGGCTCGCCGCCGCTTTCTTCCATTTTTTCCAGTACGGCAAGAACTGTTGGATTCTCCAGCAGCCTGATTTCTGCAGTCTGCCAGTCGAGATCCGGATGGCGTGTCATATTCTCTTCAAACCTTTTCTTCAGGACTTCCAGCATCTTCATTACCTCCGTTTGTTTCTTTCTGCCACAGCACGTTTTCATATTCCTGATGGCTTTCGATTGCCTTTCTTACATCAATCACGTAATCCACCACCGTGCAGTGGGCGTAAATGTCATCGTAATATTCCCGGATTCTTTTCCCGCCAAAGGCTTCCATGGTTTTCCATGATGCGGGATTGTCCAGATCGGCATCCAGAAAGACATTCTCGATGCCGTGGGCCGCACAGACCTTTAAGGCAAGATACAGATTGATGTTGTTATATCCTTTTCCCCGATCCGTCGGCCGGATCGAGTAACCAATATGGCCTCCGTATCGGCGCAGTCTTTCATTCAAGGCAAGACGGATATTGCACATGCCGACGATTTTTCGGTCGCTTTCCCGGACCAGGAAATACGTGCGTGCAGGCACCCGTTCCTCATCGGGCATCCTTTTCGCATCGGCATCCAGTTTTTTTAACCATCCTGCGTAATTTCCTTGATACCTCTGCAGGCCGCCGGTTCCGTTGATCTCTGAACCATATTCATCAAACTCTGTCACATAGGCAAGGGCATCTTCTTTCCTGGTGATATCCGGTGTTTCAAAATAAAATCGTTCCATAGCATTTCCCTGTGCAATCATTATACGCAGTATATATGCAATGAATCCATGCCGTTTGAAGCATGCAGCACCCTTTTCGTATGAAAACAGCCGTTTCATCTTCATCATGAGGAAGGGACTGTTCTCGAAGGGCTTACAGCACCTCAATGGCCTTTTTCTCCAGCGGCAGTGCCTTCTTATAACGGGTCAGGAAGACATTGAAGCCGGCCACATCGGCAGGATCGGCCATCAGGGTGGAAGACTTTGCCCGGGCAAATACCTTGCTGTCGAGATAGTCCGCCAGGCTTTCCCCTTCCTGTTTCCACAGCATATAGGCTGCGGCCAAAGCCATGCCGTATGGGCCGCCCTCGCCGGCTGTCTCCATGACGGATACCGGTGCACTGACTGCTGCCGACAGCATTCTCTGGCCGACTTCCGGGGTCTTAAAGAAACCGCCATGGCCATAGAGCTTTTCCACTTCAACGTGCTCGGTACGGGTCAGGATATCCATGCCGATCTTCAGGGTTGCCAGGGCGGAAAGCAGGTGTGTGCGCATGAAGTTGGCCAGCGTCATTCTGGCATTGGGCATGCGGGCAAAAACCGGCCGGCCTTCGTTGAGGTCCGTAATGCTTTCACCGGCGTAATAGTTATAGCTCAGCAGGCCGCCGCCGTCGGTATCTCCTTCAAGGGCGATGCGGAACAGTTTCGTAAACAATTCGCCCCTGTCCGCCTGGATGCCCATCAGATCACAGAATTCATAAAAGAGATTCACCCAGGCGTTGATGTCGCTGGTGCAGTTGTTGCAGTGGACCATCGCCACCGGCAGGCCGTCAGGTGTTGTCACCATGTCGATTTCCCGATGGACGCCAAGCTGCCGGTCTGTGACAAGCATGGCAAAATCGCTTGTGCCGGCGCTGACATTGCCGGTATGACAGCGCACCGAGTTGGTGGCGGTCATGCCGGTGCCGGCATCTCCTTCACATGGGGCAATGGGAATGCCTGCCTGCAGAACTCCGGAAGGATCCAGGAACAGAGCCCCTTCTTCCGTCAGGGTGCCGGCCTGCTCTCCTGCCGCAAGCACCCTGGGAAGGATTGTCCGCAGGCTGATGCCGGTCAGGGCCTGGAATTTCTGCATCATGGTTTCATCATAATCAAGGGTGCTGCTGTCGATGGGGAACATGCCGGATGCTTCGCCGATGCCCATGACCTTTTCCCCGCTCAGCCGCCAGTGGATGTATCCGGCCAGGGTCGTCAGATATGCAATGTCTTTGACATGTTCTTCACGGTTGAGGATGGCCTGATAGAGATGGGCAATGCTCCAGCGCTGGGGAATGTTGAAGCTGAACAATGCCGTCAGTTCTTCCGCCGCTTTGCCGGTAATCGTATTGCGCCAGGTACGGAATTCGCACAGCTGGTTTCCGTCTTTGTCAAACGGCAGATAGCCATGCATCATGCCGGAAATGCCGATGGCCCCGACCGTTGAAAGCTCCATGCCGTATTTTTCTTTGACGTCGTGTTTCAAGGCGGCAAAGCAAGCCTGCAGGCCGGCGTGCGCCGCTGATAAAGCATATGTCCAGATGCCGTCTGCAAACTGGTTTTCCCATTCATAGCCGCCGCCGGCAATGGGAGTATGGTTTTCATCAATCAGCACCGCCTTGATGCGGGTGCTGCCAAGTTCAATGCCGAGTACGGTTTTTGTCAGATTGATCATGTCTTCAGCTTCTCCTTTGCATATCATGGATTCCCGGTATGGTTATCTGCCGCTTCCGGATGAAAGAATTCTTTTTATGACGCTGCCTCCGCCTGAGGGAAGGCTGTTTTTTCTGATAAAGAGATTATAGCATGAGGCAATGGATATCTCCATCCTGCAAAGAGCGTGCAAAACGCCCGGGCATCCTGTCCCGGGCGGCTGTCTGATCACACTGTTTTTCCGGTTGTATGCGATGCCGGCGTCTTATGAAGCTGTTTCCTAAAGGTCAAACAGGCTCATCTGCACCTGTTTTTCGGGGAATTCACTCATGAATCGAAAGCACTCCTGCGGATCCGCCAGCATGCCTGCATCCCTGCAGATTCTCTCAAAAATATTCCTGAGCTGCTTTGCCCGGGGGCTTGGCAGAACATAGGCATTGCCATAGCGGCGGATGTACTGTTCTTTTAAGCCGGGAAAATGGCGGTCCAGGGCGGCATAATAATATTCCCTGTCCCCTTCCCGCAGGGTCAGGCCCATGCCGAAATCGATGACCCCTTTCACCCCGGCCCGAGCACATTCTTCCAGGATTGCAGTGACATTTTCGGGCGTATCGTTAAGAAACGGCAGGATGGGCGTCAGCCAGACAATGGTCGGGATCCCCCTTTGATGCATTTCTTCAAGCACTTCAATCCGTCGTTTTGTATTGCAGACATTGGGTTCAAGGATATGGCAAAGTTCATCATCATAGGTGGTCAGGGTCATCTGTACGACGCATTTTGCCGTCTGATTGATGGCATCGAGAAGGTCGATATCCTGCAGGATGCGGTCGGATTTGGTCTGGATGGCAGCCCCGAAGCCATATTGATGAATGATTTCAAGGCACTTCCTTGTCAGGCGCAGCTGCTCTTCACAGTGCATGTACGGGTCGGACATGGCACCGGTGCCGATCATGCACTTTTTCCGCCTGGAACGCAGTGCCTTTTCCAGCAGCTGCGGGGCGTTCTGCTTGACCTCAATATCTTCAAAGGCATGGGAAAACCTGTAGCACCTGCTCCTGCTGTCGCAGTAGATGCAGCCATGCGTGCATCCGCGGTAAATATTCATTCCTGTCTGGCCGTTATTGGCGGTCAGAATTCCTCTGGCGTTGACAAAATGCATCAGTTCAGCTCCTGTCCTGCTTCATATGCCCGGCGACTGCCGGCATGCTTTTCCATGACATCATAGCAAAGATAATCACCGTTGTCGGTCCTGATCGTATGATACGCCGTTGTGACATACCCGCGTTTAAGATACATCCCTTTGGCTGACAAGGAGGCGTCAAGGACAATGACGTCGGATTGTTTCCGGATGCTTTCTTCGGCAAAGTCCATCAGGAAACTGCCATACCCTTGATGCTGGCATTCAGGCAGCACAAACAGGCGGCCGACCTCATTGCCTGAGATGGTCACAGTACCGATGTATCTGCAGCAAGATTCGAGCAGATACA
>JAFWCP010000552.1 GCA_017536845.1 Solobacterium sp.
CCTTCGGTGCCCTGCCCATGCAGAGGATTTCAAAAGAGGAAGCGGTCACGCTTGTCCGTCACGCCTATGACGGGGGCATGCGCTATTTCGATACGGCCCATGGTTATACCGATTCGGAAGAAAAGCTCGGTGCGGCCTTTGCCGGCATGCGGGACAAGGTATATATTGCAACCAAAACACCGGCCAGAACGCCGGAAGCCTTCTGGAATGACCTCCATACATCTTTGACAAGACTGCGCACCGACTATATCGACGTGTTCCAGTTCCATTGCGCACCGAAGGTATTTGCCCCGGGTGACGGCATGTATGAGTGCATGCTGGAAGCAAAGAAACAGGGCAAAATACGCCATATCGGCATTACCGCCCACAAGATCGGCGTTGCCTTTGATGCCGTCGAATCCGGGCTTTATGAAACCATGCAGTTTCCTTTCTCATATCTGGCTTCTGAAAAAGAAATGAAGCTTGTGGAAATGTGCAGGGAAAAGAACATGGGTTTCATATGCATGAAAGGCCTTGCCGGCGGCCTGATCAACAACGCCAGGGCGGCCATGGCCTTCATGACGCAGTTTGACGTATTGCCGATCTGGGGCATCCAGAAAGAAAGCGAACTGGCGGAATGGCTGGCTTTCTTTGATGAAACGCCAGAAATGGATAATGAGATCCGGGCCTTTATTGAAAAGGAAAGGGAAGAACTGTCCGGCAATTTCTGCCGGGGCTGCGGCTACTGCATGCCGTGTCCGGCCGGGATTACGATCAACCAGTGTGCCAGAATGTCGCTGATGTTAAGAAGGGCGCCTTCAGACACATGGCTGAGCGAACGCTGGCAGAATGAAATGAAGAAAATCGAAAACTGCCTGCACTGCGGGGCGTGCATACGCAAGTGCCCGTATGAACTGAATACACCGGAACTGCTGGCGGCAAACTATGAGGACTACAGACGTGTCCTGGCCGGCGAGGTGACCGTTCGCTGAACCGGCAGGCATGCCTTCACAGATATTTGAAAGGGATAGAAAATGAAAAACTACAGGATATTTATTATCAACCCGGGGTCAACTTCCACGAAGCTGTCCTTATTCGAGAACCACAACGAGCTGTTTACAACCGATGTCTTCCACGATTCGTCCATCCTTCTGCAGTTTGAGACGATCAACGACCAGCTTGACTACCGGATGGAAGTCATCGAGCAGTTTATCAAGGACAATCACATTGACCTGGAAGGCGTTGACGCCATCGTCGCCCGCGGCGGCGGCTGCTGTCCGGTGGAAGGCGGCATCTATGCTGTCGATGACCTGCTCATTGCGGATACCAAGGCCAATAAGGGCAACTGCTACCATTCCTCGATGCTGGGCGTGCAGATGGGCAAACGCCTCCATGACCGTTACGGCGGCCTGTTCCTGATGATGGATCCGCCGGTTGTCGATGAGTTTATCGACGAAGCCAGGATCACCGGCGTCAAAGGCATCTACCGCTCTTCCATCTGCCATGCCCTGAATTTACGGGCAGCAGCCATGCACCATGCCGGCGTTCTTGGCGGCAAGTATGCCGATTACAATTTCATCGTCTGCCATATCGACGGTGGCATTTCCATTACCGCCCACCGCAAAGGCAGGATGATTGACGGCAACAACGCTTCCGGCGGCCAGGGACCCTTCAGCCCGACAAGAATGGGGACAATGGCGATCACCGATGTGATCGACTATATGTTCGACTACTCTAAGGAAGAAATGAAGGTGCTCTGCTCGCAGGGCGGCGGCTTCAGTTCCCACTTCGGCACCTCGAATTCCAATACGATCCATGCCATGGTGGAACAGGGCGATCCTAAAGCAACCGTCATCTGGAACGCGATGATCTATCAGATCACAAAGGAAATCGGCCAGATGGCCTGCGCCCTGAAAGGGGAGGTTGATGCCATCGTCCTGACCGGCGGTTTGCTGCGGTTTGCGGACATTGTAAACGGCATCAAGGAAGGCTGCGAGTGGATTGCGCCGGTGGTCATCTATCCCGGTGAATTCGAACAGAAGGCCATGGCTTCCGGTGCCCTGCGGGTGCTTAACCATGAAGAAGAGCTGAAGACCTATACCGGCAAACCGGTCTGGTCCGGCTTCGGGTTTGAGGAATCCTGACCATATCTTTACGGGAGGAACAGTTTATGAAAGTACTTGTCATCAACGGCTCGCCGGCCGGGAAGCAGAGCGTGACCCTGCAGACGGTGCTGTATCTGCGGAAGCATTTCAAAAATGC
>JAFWCP010000553.1 GCA_017536845.1 Solobacterium sp.
CCGGCCAAAGCACCTTGTCCTGGAAGGGGAAAAAGGCGCTGGCAAGTCCACGCTGATCCGCCGACTTGCAGTGGAAATGCAGTGCACCGTGGGCGGCTGTCTGACCAGAGCGGTTATGAATCGGGAAAAAGGATATCGGGAAATCTTCATGTATCCGGCTTCATATATCTTTGATTCACGGGATCAGGATACAGTGGCACGGTCAGAAGGGAAACTGTGCGGCATCACCATGGACAAGGTGAAGGAAGTGTATCCGGAAGTTTTTGATGAATATGGGGTGCAGCTGATCCAGGCTGCTTCAAAAAAGGAGCTGATCATCATTGATGAGATCGGCTTCATGGAAGAAAAGGCGGAACAGTTCAAAAAAGCTGTGCTTTCCGCCTTTGCCGGCAATATCCCGGTCATTGCGGCGATCAAGCCGAAACGCATTTCTTCGCCGTTTCCTGAAGCCGTCCGCAGCCTTGAAAATGTCCGGGTGATCGAACTGGATGAAGCAAACCGCAATGACGTCTATGAACAGCTCAGAAAACTGTACATGAACAGGAAGGAAGATCCGCAATGAAACACAGAAGGGTGCGGGATCTGATCCTGCTTGCCTTTTTTGCGGATGCCGGGTTTGCCGCAAAACGCCTGATCTCACCGTTTGCCAATATTCTTACGGATTTTCTGCGCGTGCCCGGCGGGATCGGAACGGCATTTGCATTGATGTTCCTGGTCATCGGCGCATGCCTGATCCGGAGAAAAGGTGCTGCCACCGTCATGGCGCTTGTCCAGTGCATCCTTGCGATGTCCTTGGGAATGAGCGGGGCGATGGGGGCAATGTCACCCTTAGGCTATTTGGTGCCGGGCATCGTCATCGATCTTGTCGCTGCATTGTGCATCAGATGCAAAGCCTCTTCTGCATTCACCATGATATGTGCCAATGCGGCCGGTTCGCTTAGCGCGGCATTGACCGCGGATTTCATCGTTTTCCGCCTGCAGGGAGCAGTGATGACGCTTTATATGCTGATCGCTTTGATCAGCGGGGGACTGTGCGGCATTCTGGCAGAGGTCATCTTCAGAAGGATCAGGCCTCTGTACAGAAGTGATAAGAACATCGGCTGAATGATGCCGGTTCAAAAAGGAGACAGATATGAACAGAAAGACGAAATTCATCATGACAGTGATTGCGGCAGGGCTTATCCTCCTTGCCGTCATCCTGGCAGTCATCGTCAGAGGAAATGCGCCGGGCAAGGACGGGCTGATCATTCAGAACGGCCAGAATACGCTGACAGTCAGCTGGAAAGACCTGAAGCGGACAGCATTCACAGGAGACATCGTCAACGGCAAAGGGGTAGTTTCCCATCATGAATATCAGGGCATGGAGCTTTCCGGGCTTCTCAGCGCCAACGGGATAGAGGTGAAAGAAGAAACGAAGGTCACAGCCGTATCCCAGGATAACTACACGGCAGAGCTTGCCGGTGCGGAAATCCTGACGGCCGGCAAAGTCTATGCGGCTGTTGTATGCGACGGCCAGATGATCGAAAGCATTGACGGAGGGCAGGGGGCACAGCTGGTTGTTTACGGTGATGCCAATGCAAAAAGGCAGGTACGATTCCTGAAAACGATCACGGTCGAACCTGCTGAATGATGCGGTGATATAACAAAAATGAAGAAAGGATCCTGTCTTATCAGCTGTGATAAGAGCAGGATCCTGTTTTCATTTTCAGCAGGCCGTTGGCTCAGGCTTTTGTGACCTCGACAAGATTGGTATGCTGGGGATTGCCTTTGGCCAGCGGTGTAGGATAAGCGGAACTGGTCAGCACATTGATGGAGCCGCGGCGGTCAATGCCGTCGGCATCCGGGGTATACCAGCCGCCCTGCGACATTGCGACCACGCCGCGCATGATCCGGGCTGTGACGACTGCCGGAATGATGACGGTGCCGCGGTGGTTGTAAATGCGTACAGAATCGCCATCGGCAATTCCTCTTGCGGCGGCGTCTTCCGGATGGATCCAGAGACCCGGCTTTTCCACTTCATTCTGCCATTCATTGTTGTCATGCATCGAATGGGTGCGGCGTCTGGTATGCCAGCCGATGAGCTGGAGCGGGAATTCCTTCTGCAGCGGGTCATCCGGTCCTTCCGGACAGGAAATATAACGGGTCACTGCGGGCACGTCTTCGAGATGCATGTCATACAGTGTTTTTGAGAAGATCTCGATCTTGCCGCTGGGTGTTTTGAACGGATGGTGTTCCGGATCCCTGATCTGTTCCTCAAAGGCAATGTAGATTTTCGGATTCCTGTACTGCCAGCCGCCAAGGGCACTGAAGGTATCGTAATCGGGCAGTTCCGGTTCTTTTCTCTGCAAGGCTTCGTAGGATCTGCGCAGCCAGTAGTCTGCCTCCGGATGACCGGCGGTGAATGTTTCATAAAGGCCCAGGTTTTTTGCGATCTCCTTCAGCCATTCCCACTCAAACACTGACCCGAAGAGCGGTTCGATGGCCTTGTTGTTGCGCAGAAGGTAATTGGCCCCGCGCCATGGCGCATTGATGTTGTCTGTCTCAAGGACAGATGTTCCGGGAAGCACATAATCCCCATAGCGGGCACTTGGCGTCATGAAGATATCCGAACACACGATCAGCTGGCATTTTGAATCATCTTTCAGAATCCGGATCGTATCCGCAATGTTGGAATGCTGGTTGATCAATGTGTTGCTGGCCAGGTTCAGGATCATCCGTACATCGGCACTCAGCTGATTCATGCCATGGACCCGGTCATTGCGGGCCGTCATTTCGGCACCGTGTTCAATGGCCTTTGTCCACAGGAAGATCGAAATCGCACCTTTATATGGATTGGGGATCGGCGGCAT
The DNA here is from genome assembly GCA_017536845.1 of Solobacterium sp. Next base: position 2,850 of record JAFWCP010000553.1, read on the forward strand.
GGCAAGCGGGAGGCCGGCGTGTTCGCGGGTCATGCCGCAGCCGCCGGCATTGCCGCCGGGGATGCCGATGTTCCCGGTCATTGCCGCAAGGGTTGCAATTCCCTTGACTGCCTGTTCGCCGTTGCCGGTGCGCTGGATGCCGTAGCCGCTGATGATGCAGGCCGGCTTTGCTTTGGCGAATTCTCTGGCAATGCTGCGTATTTTATCCGCCGGGATGCCGGTAAGCGGTTCGGCCCATTCCGGTGAACGTTCCGTTCCATCCTGCAGTCCGAAAAGATAACTGCGGTAGCTTTCATTGGGGCCGATACCTTCCGGCATATGCGCTTCATCAAAGCCGATGCAGTATTTATCCATATATTCCTGGTCCTGCAGGCCTTCCTTCAGGATTGTATAGGCCATGGCATCCGCCAGGGCAGCGTCGGAAGACGGCCGGATCGGGATCCATTCATCCGCATAGGTGATGGCCGTCTGCGAGAGGCGGGGATCAATGGCGATGATGCGGATGTTCTTTTCTTTCAGCTTCGAAAGGTAATAATTCCTTTCCGAACCGAAGATTGTTTCCGTCGAGTTGTCGCCCCAGAAAATCACCAGATTCGCATTCAGGATGTCCGCCGGGCTGTTGCCGAAAAACACATCACCGAAGATATACGGGGCAATGTAGGAAGCACAGGCGGCACTGTAGCTGCCATAGGATTCCAGATACCCGCCGTCCGCTGCCAGCAGACGTTTGGCAAGAACGGTAGGACGCATGACGCCGGTGACGCCGGTCGCGTAGTTGACATAGCGGGAGCCCGGCCCGTAGGCATCACGGATACGGGCCCACTGTTCGGAAATCTCATCTGCTGCCTGCTGCCAGCTGATGCGGCGGAACCTGCCGCTGCCGCGCTCACCGATACGCTTCATGGGATAGCGGAGCCGGTCGGGAGAAAGGAAGGTCTTCCGGTATCCTCTGCCTCGGACACAGGCACGGATCTGCGGGTTATTGCTGGAAAGGTCGGATTCGATCTTCAGGATGCAGCCTTCCTGTACGGTAGGCCGGATCACGCATTTGCCGCCGCAGTTATTGCCGCCGCCGCTCAGGATGACCTTTGGCCCTTCCGGCTGGATGGCAGGGGAAGGCCCGTCTTCGGCCGTATCGCTGAATTCTTCGGCGGATGGTTTCAGGATCTCCCAGAGCTCGGCGGTTCTGTTTTCCATGCCAAGGGCCCTGGCAAAAGCGGCAAGGGAAGGGTCACGCCGGCCGCCGAGCACATGGAGGAAATGGTCGCAGATAACAATGAAGGAATTGAAAGTGCCGCGATTTTTCATTTCCTTCAGCAGCATCCGCTGGTTTTCCAGCGTATAGTCATCCACAAAGGCATCGATGTGCTTTGTCAGGCCGGCGCAGGTCAGATAATAGAGATAGCGGTACTGTTCCCCGATATAATCCGGCGGATTGCCTTCCATGCGGACAGGCCGGTAGCCGTCGGCATAGTATCTCTGAATCACTTCCAGGGTTGTCTGGTTGCAGAGGACCCGCTCATCAAAGCAGACCGAAGCCCACAGTGACGGTTTGAAATCCGCATCGCAGCCGCGGAAAAGGAAGTCATATTCAAGCTGCCATTCTTCTTCGGAATGCTCAGGCCATTCCGGCAGCAGTTTCAGCAGGCCAAGCGCTTTCCTGACATCGGCAAAGAATTCCGCTGCCAGCAGCCAGACTGATCTTGGCAGCTGTTTTTCATCTGCCCCGGGCGTCATGCCCATCTTCCCCCAGAGCGTACTGCGGATGGCGGCAAGATTCAAAGAGGCGTTTATGAGGATGGCACCGGTCAATGTGCCGTTTTGATAGAAGAGTTTTTCATATGGTTCATCAGACTTGGCCGGATTGACCTGGAAATGAATACGGCCATCCGGCTTGAATTCTGTCTTTTCTCCTTCACCGGTGATATCACCGAAGGAATACACAAACATATTCCGGCCGGAGTAGATCAGTTCGCCGCTGTTATATAACGTGGCATTCCTGACTTCTTCGGCATCCGCCCCGTAAACGGCGGAAAGGCCGGCGATGATGCCGCTCTGCCGGGCAAAATTCCAGAGGCCGGGATTGGGATTCCACTGGATGCAGTCCCCTGCCGCAAAGACATCCGGAAGGCTTGTTTCCATGGCTGCGCTGACGATGACGCCCCGGCCG
>JAFWCP010000554.1 GCA_017536845.1 Solobacterium sp.
GCTTGCCGTCATGGCGGCTCACTTCGTCCTCGGCCCGATCGGCTGGAAGGTCGGTGAATGGGTATCCGCATTCGTCATGGCCGGCATCTCCGGCAACTTCCGCGTCCTGTTCGGCGCCGTCTTCGGCTTCTTCTATGCACCGCTGGTCATTACCGGCCTGCACCATATGTCCAATGCGATTGACCTGCAGCTGATCAACTCCACCGGCGGCACCATGCTGTGGCCGATGATCGCGCTGTCCAACATCGCCCAAGGCTCTGCTGTTGCCGGCATGTCATGGCTGCAGAAGAAGAACACCAAGGCCCAGGAAGTCAACTATCCGTCCATGATCTCCTGCTGGCTCGGTGTCACCGAACCTGCCATGTTCGGTATCAACCTGAAGTACCAGTGGCCGTTCTACTGCGCCATGGTCGGTTCCTGCCTTGCTGCAGTCGTCTCGACGGCCTTCGGCGTTACTGCAGCTTCCATCGGCGTCGGCGGTCTGCCCGGCATTATCTCCATCTTCCCGAAGTTCATGCTCATCTTCGCGATTGCCATGCTCATCGCCCTGGTTGTTCCGTTTGTTCTGACCGTTATCATCGGCAGAGGCAAGATCAACCCGGCAACCGGCAATCTCTATTCCGAAGAAGCAGAGGAAGAGGAAGCAGCGCCTGTCGCTTACACAGCAGAACAGATGAACGAAGAATTCGCGGCTCCGGTCGCCGGCAGAATCATGCCGATTACAGAAGTTGCCGACCAGGTATTCTCCTCCAAGGCAATGGGTGACGGCGTAGCCATCGACCCGACCGACGGCAAGGTATATGCACCGTTCTCCGGTGAAATCACCGTCGCATTCCCGACCGGCCATGCCTATGGCCTCAAAGCCGCCAACGGCAGAGAAGTGCTGATCCATATCGGTATGGATACCGTTGAACTTGACGGCAAGGGCTTCAAGCCTGCTGTCAGGCAGGGTGACATCGTCCGTCAGGGCGACCTGCTTACCGAAGTTGACCTGGATTACATCCGCAAGCAGGGCAAGCCGGTCGTCACACCGATCGTCTTCACCGACGGTGCCAAGGTCTCTTTGAACAAGACCGGCAAAGTCAGCGCGAAAGAAAAGAATATCGTAACCCTTGGCTGAGGAGGTTGTCATGAGCTTCAAGGATAAAGTTGTATACCAGATTTACCCGAAATCCTTCCAGGACTCCGACGGAGACGGATGGGGTGATATTCAGGGTGTGATCCGCCGGCTGGACTATCTTGAACAGCTCGGAATCAACTATATCTGGTTCAACCCGATGACGGTATCACCCCAGAAGGACAACGGCTATGATGTCGCTGACTACCGTCGCTTCGATCCTCGTTACGGAACGATGGAAGACTTCGAAGAACTGAGCAGGGAAGCCGCTAAGCACGGCATCGGCATCATGTTCGACATGGTCTTCAATCATACTTCCACCGAACATGAATGGTTCCAGAAAGCCCTTCAGGGTGATGAAACCTATAAGAACTACTACATCTGGAAGAAGGGGAAGGGACCCGGCGTCCCGCCGAATAACTGGCAGTCCAAGTTCGGCGGCCCGGCGTGGGAATATGTCGAAAAGTTTGACGAATGGTATCTGCACCTGTTCGATGTCTCCCAGGCCGACCTTGACTGGACCAACCCTGATGTGCGTCGGGAATGCGCGGATATCGTCAATTTCTGGCGTTCCAAAGGCGTGCACGGCTTCCGCTTCGACGTCATCAACCTGATCTCCAAAAAGAGCTTCGAGGATGACCCGAACAACTACGACGGCCGTCAGTTTTATACCGACGGACCGCGTGAACACGAATATCTGCATGAGCTCAACCGGGCCAGCTTCGGCCAGGATGAAGACGGCCTGACGGTCGGGGAAATGAGTTCCACAACCCTGGAAAACTGCGTGCGCTATGCCGGTGAGGATTCCCAGGAACTGAACACCGTCTTCAGCTTCCACCATCTGAAAGTCGACTACAAGAACCAGATGAAGTGGGAACTGCAGGATGTTGATTTCTTCGCCCTGAAGAGGCTGTTCGACAAATGGCAGGTCGGCATGCAGGATGCCAACGCATGGAATGCGCTGTTCTGGAACTGCCATGACCAGCCGCGTTCTGTATCACGTTTCGGCTGCGACGGGAAATACCGCCGCGAAAGCGCGAAGATGCTGGCAACCGCCCTGCATATGATGCGCGGTGTCCCGTTTGTCTACATGGGAGAAGAAATCGGCATGCCGAATGCCTACTTCACCGATATCTCACAGTACCGTGATGTGGAAAGCACGAACATCTACAGCATCCTTCTGGCCCAGGGCAAGGAAAAAGAGGAGATCCTGCATATCCTGCAGGAACGCTCCCGTGACAATGCCCGTACGCCGATGCCCTGGACTGCAGGCGAAAATGCCGGCTTCACCACCGGTGAGCCCTGGCTGCCCATTGCTGAAAGCTACAGGGAAGTCAACGTGGAAGATGAGGTTGCCTGTGAAGACAGCATCTTCAAGACATACCAGGCGCTGATTAAGATGCGCAAGACCATGCCGCTCGTGCAGGATGGCAGGTATATTCCGCAGATGCAGGAACATGACCGTGTCTTTGCCTACAAGCGTGTGCTTGGCGATGAGGAACTCCTTGTCATCAACAACTTCTACGCCGATGAAACAGAAGTGACAATCGATCCGGCCGGATACGAAGTCATTCTGTCCAACTACAAGGATACTGTTCCATCAGCGGATATGAAGCTGCGTCCATACGAATCCTTCGTCCTTTACAAAAAGAACTGATTCTGCATGAAAAGGCAGGTGCCCAGAGGGAAGGCACCTGTCTTTTCGTCTGTCCTTTCAGCCACTGAAAAAGACAGCCTGCAGGCTGCTGTTCAGATCTTTTCAGGGGCACAGATCCGGTGCTTTTTCCTGTACCTGGCCGGCGTTTCACCGGTTTCCTTCTGGAAAACAAGTGTAAAGTGGCTCTGGTCGCAGAAGCGCAGAAGGGCGGCGATCTCGGGGATGCCGGTATCCCCCGCAGCCAGCAGATGCCTGGCGGCGCGGATTCTTTCCTGCATCAGGAAGCAGCGCATGGTCATGCCGGTTTTTTCCCTGAACAGCCGGCTCAGGTGATACAGGCTGATGCCGACGGCATCGGCAACATCTTCCATCCGGATTTTCTGGGTCAGATGGGCAGAAATATAATGCTTTGCATCTTCAACATGCTCATTGCCGCTGTTCTGAGATACTGCCGAAACAACCATTTCACCCAGACGCAGCGTTGTCGTGCGGACAATTGCGGTGATCTCTGAGACATCATGGATCCGGCTCAGCCTGCGCAGTGCTTCATCCGCGGCGGCATTCGCGTCGGGCGGATAGACGCCGCCTTCAATGGCGGCAATCATGAAGGTATTCACCAGGCTTACGGCCAGGTATTCCATCTGCCTGCGCTGATCCTTTGTGATCCGGCCGGCGTGATCAATGTCGATGCCTATGGCCGGGCCGTCACAAAGATGACGGAAGATCTGCATGCACGTGGGGCAAGGATGGTCATGCAGACGATTACGCCAAGGCTTGGCGTATCCCTGAAAATGGGCCTCTACACAAGGGAAAAGGAAGAAATCCGAAGGCAGATGAATGACTGGATCCGCAGTGCCGGCATATTCGATTACCTCTTTGACGCCGAAGCAGCGGTGGGTCAGGAAAGGGCAGACGGTCTTTATTACCGGGAAGGCCTGCACCAGGGGGACCATCTCCATCCCAATGCACAGGGCGGCCGGATTCTGGCAGATGCCTTTGACCTGGCAAAGCTGACCGGCAGATCCGGGGCCTGATTCAGGATAATTTCCTGCCTGACCGTTTCACTGTTTCCGGCCTGTTCAAAAATGTATTTACGCATGACAGCGCGGGTGATTCCTGTGCTGTTTTATAGCCTTCTCAGGCAAAGATGATCGAGTATTTCCCGAAAGCGAACCCGCTTCCATGCCGACATTGTCAGGAAATTTTCCGTGTGCTGAGATTTTTTCTTTCATATGAAGACGATCACCGGTATGATTATGTTATAAGCTATATCTTAACTCAGGACATTTTTATGGCGGCATTCCTGCCGGAATGAAGGCCAGGATGTTTATGCCGGCAGGGCATCCCGAAAAGGTTCCGAAGGTTTATTCAGATCCTGAGAGGATATCTGAGGCTGTAAGAAAGGCGGTTGGGTTATGAAAAAGAAGGTCATGAAAAGGGCTGCGGGAATCTTTCTCTGTGCGGTTCTGATCATCGCAGCACTGCAGCTGAAAGAATGCGGCAGCAGGAAATCTTCCGATCCGGAAACAATGAATGTTGCTCTGTTTCCCTATGTACCGGATATTGAAAGCTTTGAAGCAGCCATACAGAAAAATTGGCAGGAAATCCATCCTCAGACAGCGCCGAATTTCATCTGTTGGGACTGCTACGAAAACGATCCGGGAAAAGATCTGGATGTCTTTGTTTTTGACGCCATTTTCCTTTCCCATTATATTGATGCCGGATACCTTCTTCCGATTCCACAGGAAAAGCTGGAACATGCTGAAGATTTCCTGCCCTTTGCCATGGAAGGTCTGTCCCGGGATGGCGTCGTGTATGCCTTGCCGCAGCTGCTGTGCACTCAGATCCTGTACACAAGGAAAGAGGATACGGCATTGTCGGAAGCTGACAGTCTTGCGGATCTCTACGATGTCATCGGGGACAGGGAGGAAAAGACGGAAATCTATGGCGAAAATGAAGGGCTGCTGGTTGACATGACCTCAGGCATCATGACCATCAGCATGTATCTGGATGCGCTTTGCGATATCAGCCGGGAATACAGCACATATGAAACCCTGCCGGATCCGGACGATATTTCCGATGAAGCGCTGGAGGCTGTCAGGCAGCTTGTCAGGATAGGCGGCATAGAGCAGCTTCAGTATGATACCGGAGATGAATACTATCTGCGTGCGCAGTGGTTTGCGGACGGAAAAGGCAGGGCGTATATCGACTATACAGAGGCGATGTCCGTCATGCCCGAAATGGCTGACGACGTGGTCCTGCGTCCGTTCTCCTTTGTTGAGGATGAGAATATCCCTCTGATGTACTGTGATGGGGCCGGCATCCTTTCCTCGATTGAAGAAGACAGGAAGGATCTGGCCATTGACCTTCTGAATATCATCACGAACAGCCAGGTCATGGAAGAAGCGATTGCGGCCAATGACAGCCCGCAGTATCTGCTGCCGGCAAGGTTCAGCGTGTATGAAAGCCTGGCCGCACAGTTTCCTGTCTGCAGCAGACTGGAAGAGATTGCTTCCGATCCGGACAACCGGGTTTACCGGATCGGAAAGGACGCCCGGGAATACCTGTCTGAGGCAAAGACGGTGCTGCCGGATCTGCTGTTTGAAGAATCCTTCGCTCCGTAAGGTGATTCAGGATTCAGCAGCCGCGAATAGAAGAACCGGTGCATCAGACACCGGGTATGATGGAATGCCAAGATCTCTCAGATCAAAAGGAGAATGAATACATGCTTGTTTACAGCAACAGCCTTACAGTGAAAGACTATTGTGGATTGCGATCCTCAGTCGGCTGGGCATCTCTTGTCGAAGAACAGGCGGAAGCCTGTCTGGAACACTCTGATTTTGTCTTCGCCTGCAAGGACGACAGCCAGGTGATCGGCTGTGCCCGTGTCTTCTGGGATAAAGGGTATATTGCCTATCTGGCCGATGTGATCGTGAAACCGGCCTATCAGGGACGGGGAATCGGAAAACGGCTTGTCAGCGAGTGCATCAGTTATGTGGACGCACAGCTGAAAGAAGGCTGGAAAATCAAAATCATTCTCGTCTCCGCAAAAGGCAGGGAAAGCTTTTACGAGCAGTTTGGATTTGTTTCACGCCCAAATGAGAAAGAAGGCAATGGCATGAACATGTGGCGGCAGGCACAGACACCGGCCTGCATGCTGCCGGAACCATGACGCTTCCGGCAATCTGCGGCATATGATGAAAGCCTGTGCATCAATGCCCGTATGGCTCATGGGTGCCGTATCCTTCGAAAGGGAAGCCTGGTCATTTCCCGGCTTTGCCGAAGGGTACGAGATACCCTTGTACAATGGCTTGAGGACGAAGATGGCTGATCAGCATCACAATAATGTATTGATCAGGGAACTGCTTATTCCGAATCAGCAGGCAATCTGATAGAATTCTTTCATAAAGAACGGCAGCCCGGATGAAATATCGAGGTTTTCTGAGTCAGGCGGGTGCATTCGGCTGTCTGAACGTCATTGCCAATCATGCCGAAGGGCTGGCCGTTGGCGGGAATGAATGCTCACTGCCGCAGGAAACACTGAAGAAATCTGCTTACTGCCTTCATGATGAAGGCAGTGCCGGCCGCTATGAGCATCAGGTGAATGAAGACCGGCAGTATATGAAGCCTGATCAGGACTGCCGGCTGTTCGAAATGGCCGGTCAGAAGAGAGATGTGTATGCAGAATCAGAATCCGCCTGCCAGCGGATGGAAACCGCAGATATCTGCAAATCGCATTCACAGGAGAAGGATATGCGCGAATGCACCAATGACCCATTTTATGAAATGATCGGCAGTTACGGAAACTGCATTGTTGATTACTGCATCCTGGAAGACGATACCCCGCATCAGGGATACCGCTCACATAAAGATGCCGTTCTGTCTGCCATGCTGAAAGTGATTGAACGTGATATCGATACGCGCCTGAAAGACGAGGTCAGCGGCTGGAAAGTCTGGGACGAACCGTTTCCATGGAGCTTTGATATTGTTAAGGCGCAGGCGCATCAGATTGATTCGGATACGCTGCTGTATGTCCCGCAGATGCAAAGGACTGACCGAGTCGGCCGCAGGGTCTATGACGGCGGACTGCCGGATCCTTTACAAGGCGGGCAGATCCCGTACTGGTATGCTTTCCTGGAAACACCGCATCCATCAGGATACGGTCCGGATGACTTCCGCAAGGTCAATTCCATTCTGTTTCCAAAAGGGACTGATGGACTTGAAGTCTATGAGTGGACGACAGACTGGTCCAGCTATTTTGATGAAGGCCATGAATGGTGGGGAACGGCGTGCTGGAGCGTATATGACAGGAACATGGAACGATACGTTGTCATCATGGCTTCCGCAACCGACTGAAGCAGGCTGCTGAAAAGAGGATTTCTCACCGGAAGGCAGAGACCGCAAAAAGAAAAAGGAAAGATGCCATGTCGTAAAAGAATACTGCAGTATACAGAGCCAGGGGACGGATTGATTCTGCCAATGCGCAGGTGTTTGAGAAAGATATGAAAGACATGCTTTCTCAGCATCCGGATGCTTTATGCGGTGGCGCATCCGGAAAAACGTTGCGGGAAACTGGGAGCTTTGTCCTTTAAACAGAAGGCCGATCCATCAGAAGAAAGACGGAAACCGGCAGGAACGCAGGGTCATGGGACGGGAGGAAGGACATGCATGTACAAAGACTGATGGAAACGAATGTATATGCCCTGAAAGGGAGGGTGCTGATTGTCGGCACC
>JAFWCP010000555.1 GCA_017536845.1 Solobacterium sp.
AGAAGTCATCCTGCGAGGGCTCAAAAAAGACATGCAGGAGGTCGTACATCTGCTTTTCATTGGAAATAAAGCGGCAGCCGACGGTGATGCCGATCAGGTCGGAGAGATGCTCAATGGCTTCCCGCGGATTCTGATACATCAGGTAGAAACGGTTGCGGATCAGTTTCTCCTTCAGGGAAACCGGTGATTTGACGCGTGAGTGCAGGGAAACGAAATTGTCCCCGGCCGTTGCGAAAATATCGGTAAACAGCTGCTCCAGATGGATCACCGCATACTGGTAGATCCGCGTATTGGCCTTGAACAGCGTCACGGTCTGGTCGATAAAATCAAAGAGTTCAAGTTTCATAAGGATTCATCCTGTTTCCGCATCCGCAGTGATGCGGGATATTTGTTTTTCAGCATTTTTCCGTCGGCCTTGGCGCCGGCAATCACGGCATCATGCCATGTCAGCGCGGTCCAGCCCCTTTCGGCAGCCCTTGGCAGTTCATGGCCGCGCAGGACAAGCCGTACTTCTTCATCGTCCAGATTTTCCGTACGGGCAAACCTGCCTGTCATAAACAGATGATGGTCCGGCACAAAGCCGTTTTTCTTCATCTCGCCAAGCAGCACCTGATGGCGCAGCAGACGCACCCTGCCGCAGTCGACAAAGGGGCTTGTGCCGCCATACAGCTTTTCGCCATGGCGGAAATAGTATGGGAAAGGCTCCTTCAGCATGGCTTCGATTTCCCGGACCACGGCCTTGGCCAGCGGGTCGGATTTCATCAGCTTCAGGTAACCGGCAACGCCGTCGGACTTACGAAGACGGATGATGAAATGGCCCTCGCCCCTGTCCATCGGGAAGATCCTTACCGCCTTTTCGGTTTCATGGCCGCAGGCAAAGCCACGCCGGCCGAAGGGATATGTTTCAGCCATATCCACGCCCATTTCGGAATGCTCTTCCAGCAGGCCGGCAATCTGCTTTTCATTTTCTTCCAGATTGAAGGTACAGGTGGAATACAGCAGGATCCCGCCCGGCTTCAGGCATTGGCAGGCATAAGGCAGAATCTCCTTCTGCACGGAAGCGCACTGGGCAACCAGCGAAGGCGACCATTGCCGTAAGGCTTCTTCTTCCTTGCGGAACATCCCCTCACCAGAGCATGGCGCATCGCACAGGACATAATCAAAGACGCCCGGCATGTTTGCGGCAATGTCTCTGGGGGATGCGTTCAGGACGACGGCATTGGTGCAGCCGTGGCGGATGATGTTCTCAAGCAGGATCTGGGCCCGTTTCGGGTTGATTTCGTTGACGACAAGCAGTCCGTCATTGCCAAGCATTTCTGCGATCTGGGTGCTCTTGGAGCCCGGTGCCGCGCACAGGTCCAGGACCTTTGCGCCTATGCGGGGCGCCATGACGGTCACCGCGGCGGAAGCGCTGGGTTCCTGCATATAGTAAAGCCCGGCATGCCAGGCCGGATCGGTTCCGGCGGTGATTTCGGTTTTCAGATAATAGCCGTTGGCCGCATACGGGCTTTTCTCATATTCCCACGCACAGTTTTTCAGGAACGTTTCCTGGTCAATCTTAAGCGTGTTGATGCGGAAGCCCCGTTCCGGTTTCCGGCTGAGCGCCGCTTCATAAGCCGCATACTCCTCTTTGAGCATGCGGCGCATGGCAGCAGAAAATTCACTGTTCATATGCATCAAGTATCCGGTTGATTTCCTTCTGGTCTTCTTTCAGACGGCTGACAAGTTCC
>JAFWCP010000556.1 GCA_017536845.1 Solobacterium sp.
ACATTAAGAGCTCCGGCATCATCATAATACTCTTTGATATATTTTTCGGATACCTCAGGAGCGGTGATACCTTCTTCTTTTGCCCTGTTGATGATCTTGTCATCAACATCGGTGAAGTTGGAGACATACTTGACCGTATAGCCTTCCGCTTCAAACAGACGCTTCAGAACATCGAAGACAACCATCGGGCGGGCATTGCCGATATGGGCAAAGTTGTAGACCGTCGGACCGCAGACATACATGTCCACATGCCCTTCGTGAATCGGCTTGAACTCTTCAACCTGCAGTGTCTTCGTGTTGTAAATTCGAATCATATGTTTTTCCTTCCTTTCCTCAAAAAAGGCGTCCCGATAAAAAGACGCCTCTGCGTGGTTCCACTTTTCTTGCTTCTTGACGACGTAACGTGCCTTCACGTCCCGCCCTACATTATCGGGCAGGCCCTCCCGGATGCATTCGCAGGTTCTTTCTCGGTGCCGCCTTTTCACCATGCCGGCTCTCTCTTCTCACCTTCTGAATCCTGTTACTGGTTCCGATCATCGGTTTCTCATATTTTAGCGCATCGGCAGTGCGCTTTCAATCAATGTGTTCTTTCCTCACCCGGGTACGGCACCATTCCGAAGCTTATTCGTCGGACGGCTTGATGACCCGGATCAGTGTGCCGTCGGGATTGTAGTTGTTCTGCTGCAGCATGTTGCCGTTTTCGTCGTTTCGCACAGTCCTCTGTCTTCCTCTTTCTTTTTCCCTTCCTGTGCTCAACTGTCCACTAGGACGAAAGAAAAAGCGCAACCGCAGCTGCGCTTCAGTGTATCGGTTCTACTTGATGATTCTGAAATCATCGACGATCGGCAGATTGCTGTCAGAACCGGTGACTGCCTGGAACACACCGGCAAAGAATACGACTACAATCGCCAGACTCAGAACTGTCCCGATCAGCGGAATATCCGTCAGGAAAGCTGCGATATTCATCAGCAGCGCCCGGTTCAGATGCTTCTTGACACTTTCGGAACGGTTATTGCCCGTCGCAAAGAAGGCAATCAGCCAGCCCAGCCAGGTGAAATAGGACAGGACGCTGAACAGTTTGTCATTGCCGGTGGAAGCTGTACGGGCATGGGTAGCCGCAGCCGGCCGGGCAGTGGTTCTGGCCCGTCTTCTGGCTGCCTGTTCTTCCGCTTCCTTTTTGCGCTGCTCTTCCAGTTCACGGATCAGCTGTTCGGTCTTGCTGGGACCTTCTTCCTTTTTCTGCTGGTAGTTGGTGGCGTATTCCTTCGCCTCTTTCTGCATGTCGGTTTCTTCCTGTATCACCATGACCGGGGTAACCGTCTGGGCCTGTACGTTGCCGGAAGTCTGCACGCCTGTCTGTGCGGTCAGCACATCAGCAAGATCTTCTTCCGCTTTCTGGGCCACGGCATTCATCTGGACTTCGGTCTTGGCCAGCGCCGCATCCAGCGAACCCTCCAGGGTCAGCTGAATGCCGGATGTATCCGGCTTCTTCGGTACGGGAATCTCGACTTCCGGCTCGATTGTCAGTTCCGGCTCCTTCACCGGCTCCGGTTCTTTTACCGGTTCCGGCTCAACCGCAGGCTGTTCCTCAGTCTGCTTGGCGCCGCAGATCGGGCAGAATTTTGCGTCATCAGGAATTTCGGCATTGCAGTACGGACATTTCTTCATCTTCGGTACCTCCGGGTTTATTCCCCAGCCTCTTTCTCAGGCTTTTCTTCCTCGCCGGCTGCCGGCTTTTCAGCTTCAGCCGCTGTCTTCTCTTCCGGTTTTTCTTCCGGCATGTCAATCGGCTTTTCCGCCGTGTGCTGATCACGGAAATCCGCCTCGATGGATTCGCCGCGGATCACTCTTTCAATCTGTTCGGAAGTCAGTGTTTCATATTCCATCAGCGCTTCGGCAATCCGGACCAGTTCTTCCTTGTGTTCCTCAATGATCTTTCTGGCCAGGTCATGGCAGTTGTTGACGATCTTGCGGACTTCCTGATCGATTTCGAAGGCAACCTGGCCGGAGACATTGCTCGGTGAGTTGTAGTCTCTGCCCAGGAAGACATTTTCATTGCCGGAGTCATACTTGATCGGGCCCAGGTCACTCATGCCGTACAGGGTAACCATGTCCCTGGCAATGTTGGTGGCCCGCTCGATATCGTTGACCGCCCCGGTCGTGACATCGTCAAAGAACATTTCTTCTGCCGTACGGCCGCCCATGTAGCCGGTGATGGTGGCGATGAGATCATTCTTCGTGTTCATCATCTTCTCATCCTTCGGGGTCATGAGGTTATAGCCGCCGGCCTGGCCGCGCGGAATGATCGTTACTTTCTGCACCACGGACGCATTGTCCAGGAACAGGCCGATAATCGCATGTCCGGACTCGTGATAAGCCACCAGCTTCTTTGTCTTTTCGTCATAGGTACGGCTGACTTTGGCCGGTCCCATCATAACCCGGTCGATGGCTTCATCGATCTGGGCCATGTGGATCTCATCCAGATTTTCCCGGACAGCCAGGATCGCCGCTTCGTTCAGCACATTTTCCAGATCCGCGCCGCTGAAGCCGGGCATCCGCTTGGCCAGGGCATCCATGTCGACATCGGCTGCGATGTGCTTGTTTCTGGCGTGAACATCCAGGATTGCCTTGCGTCCCTTGCGGTCCGGCAGAGCTACGGTGATCTGCCGGTCAAAGCGGCCGGCCCGCAGCAGCGCCGGGTCAAGGACGTCAGGCCGGTTGGTCGCGGCAATGACCACGATGCCGGTGTTGTCTTCCATGCCGTCCATTTCAACAAGCAGCTGGTTCAATGTCTGTTCACGTTCGTCATGACCGCCGCCGAACCCGGCACCTCTCTGCCGGCCGACAGCGTCGATTTCATCGATAAATATAATGCACGGTGCGGTCTGCTGGGCCTTCTTGAACATGTCACGGACACGGCTTGCGCCGACACCGACGAACATTTCCACAAAGTCCGAACCGGAAATGCTGTAGAACGGGACATTGGCTTCCCCGGCTACGGCCTTGGCCAGCAGGGTCTTGCCGGTACCCGGGTGACCGCTCAGCAGGATGCCCTTCGGGATTCTCGCACCCATCCGCTGGAACTTCTTC
>JAFWCP010000557.1 GCA_017536845.1 Solobacterium sp.
CATGACTGCTCTGCAGGAAAGGAAATATCCTTTTTACATATAGGTTCGAAACAGATACAGGTTCAGAATGGTGTGCAGAATTCTTTGATGTTCCGGGTGCAGCAGGAGGAGTGACGGAAGCAGAAGCAGTCGAAGATGCATCTGATAACCTGAAAGCACATTTGGAATTCCTTCCGGAGGATGGAGAAAGTCTTCCCACAATATCAACATTTGATGAAGGATATTGTTGTGAACAGCCATTTTTAACAAATAAGTCTATGCATCGACGTATCCGGACAACAGCTGAAAGAAAAGCCATCAATGAAGCTGTTATTGAATAAAACGCATGATCAAAGCAGATATACAGGTGAAAGAAAGGCAAGTGTCTCATTTTCCGGTAATACTTCACAATTATGGCTGATATTATGCCAGGCAAAAGCATACATAGGCTCAAGGTCATTTTTGAATTGCCTGTCAGCTGTCTGTTTACAATAAATCAGAAAACAGACTTTCGCCTGTTCAGACATCTGATGAATCCGAATGCGAGTCATTCAGACTATCTGCTGTTTTTCCAGAAGGTCCTCAATGGTGCAGCCAAGTACTCTGGAGATGCGGTAAAGAGACTCGGCGCTGGCTTTATTGATGTTCTTGTTTCGCTGTTCGTACATCTGAATGGAGCGAAGGGATACACCGGAATACTTTGCGAGCTCAGCCTGTGAGCAGCCATAGGATGTACGGATGCGTTTCAAATTGGTGTCTTTAAAGAATTCCCTGATCCGTTCCTCTGCAATATCAACGAATTTCGTGACGTCGGCTTCATGGAGTGTGTAATACATGTTCTGCAGATCTTCAAAAGAAAGCACCTGAAAAATGGCACTGAAACTTCTGGAGGAAAACCTTTGGTAATAACAGACTGCCCAGCCGATCCAATACTCCCGTGACCGTTCGAAATGCTCCTGCGGTTCATTTTCCAACTGTCTGCCGGTTGTTTCAAACAGGACGTCTGAAGCAATATCAATGCCGCTTTTCCCGGCAAGCACTGCCGGTTCACCATTTTCCATACGCTTGCTGAGGGAACTTGCGGTGAAAAGCTTTATGAAGTCTTCACCCGGAATGCCGCAGGTATTGATTGCGTAAGCAAAGGCATCACCAAGTACAGACTGTGCTTTACGCAAATATGTTTCCTGGCATGCGTGGATCATCATTGGTAATGCCTCCCCTCAGAATATCCTGAATATGGATGCCGTCGTCTTCTTCCTCCTGTATTTTCAGATACGCCTGACTGGCTTTGTCGTTTCTGGCTTTACGAAGGACGTAATACAGGTCTTTCTGTGCTGTTTCAAACCCTTCATATCTGATCATGGAAAAGGCGGAAGGAGATTTCAGAACAATCTGTTCTCCGGGTTTTCCAAGACGCATGGCACGGGATAACTGTACAACCGTGATCGTGTTATTCAGGAAGGCTTCGGCAAAATCAAAACAGGAATCGTCAGCTCTGTATCCTGTAATCAGATCACAGGCATTGACATTGATGCCAAAGTGTTCAATCAGGTACCGTTTCGCTCTTGCGGCAATCGGATTTCTGATATTGAAAAGACGATGCTCTGTCAGAACGGCGATCCGGTTGAGTATCGTATAATCCGGGCTGTTCAGATTCAGAATCCGCAGGTACTCGGGGTTTAAAACATATCGGTTTGAAAAACCGTCACGGAGTGAGGAGACGGCCCATTCTTTCGCCAGCTCATTGCTTTCCGTACAGTAAAAACCCAACCCAAAATCGTTATTCTTCCGGCCTGCTCCGTAAACCGGAGTAACCACAATCTGCGATGAACCGTGGTATAAGGTGATCAGGTCTGCCATTGTATTCCCTCCAGACAGTCTCTTGTCTGTAATAACATATGGTTCGAGATTGAAAAACCGCTGTATCATCACAGCGGCATTGCCGTTACGGATGCTGAAAACAGACCTGCTCATTCGTCTTGTTCCAGACGGCAGATATGAACGACGACACCGTTGGCATCAATGAGTTCCCGTGAAAACCGGAAACCGCATTTTTCAATCAGATGGACAGATGCACTGTTATCAGGATGTACGGCAATATAGATCGGGGATATCCCCAGGGTATGGCAATGCCTGATGGCTTCCGACAGGATCTTGTATCCATAGCCCTGCCGCCATTTCGAATGCCTGACCGCATAGCTGATATGGCCAAGTTCCATTGCCTTTTCTTCGCTCAGCTGATGGGCGATCCCATACTGGCCGATAAACACTTCGTCTTCAATGGCCCACCGGAACAAAGATGCCGGTACATTTTCAGGAAGCAGGCTGCCGTCTTCGAGAATCTGATAGAATCTCTTCCAGATCGTCCGATACATATCATAGTGCACCGGCAGCAGAGGCAGCCATTCTCTGACGTCATTGTCATAAGACTCCTGCATGGCTTCCAGAAACTGTTCGACATATTTTTCTTCAGGACGGACATATTTCAGCATTTTACCATCTCTCTTCCTTGCTGCCATTATAAACCATGGCTTTCAGATTGCCATCCCGCATAGCCCTTATACTTTCAGGAAAATCCATTGCTCCTGTCGACCCTGATCCGGTTTTCCGGTAGAATAGACAACAGTAAAATCAGCTGTTTCAGCAGCTTTTGAAAAGGAGAATGCCATGTCTACTCTTCAGCATCCCATCCACTTGCTTTGCCCCTCGTGCGGCGCACCGGTGCGGTATCGCATCGAAGACAATGTCTATCATTGCACCCATTGCGGCAATGATACCCCGCCCGGGGAGAAAGTGAAGCGCAATGATCAATGGCGCCTGATCAGCCGGAAACGTCTGCAGGAAGAAATCCATGAGGCAAAGACCGCAGTGTATGACTGCCCCGGCTGCGGGGCCAGCGTCATGATTGCGGAAAAAGAAGCAGCCGGGACATGTTCCTTCTGCGGCGGCAGCCTTGTCCGGCGGGCCTTTACCGAAAAGGATACCGTTCCCGAAAGCGTGATCCCGTTTCGGATTGATGAAGAAACGGCAAAGGAAAAACTTCTTGCCTGGGTAAAGAGACATGGCTCACGCCTGGAAAAGGCGGCTGTTTTGAAGAATATCGATGCCCTGCATGGGTATTATCTGCCGTATCAGTTTGTCCGCGGCCCGATCGAATGTGAAGTGCAGCGGGACAGCGGTCATCGGAAATACCACTGCGGCGGCTATGTCGATGAAATTGCCGTCAGCGCCGTCAAAAACCTGAACAACGAGGTGCTTGACGCGGCGGAACCGTTTGCCTGGGAAGAATGCCGGGAATTCCATCTGGGCTATATTGCCGGATGCCGGGTCAGGATGCCGGATATCCCCGATGAAGAACTCATCCGCCGGACTGAACAGGAAGTCAAGAGGGGGTATCTGCCGGTGGTAGAGAAAACCATGCACACAAAAGGGCTGACGCTGACTGCCCATACACCGTGGCTGGAGAAGCTGCCGGTATTGCTGCCGATGTACGTCATATCCTTGCCGGATCTTACCGCAGCGGTCAACGGGCAGACGGGGGAAACAGCGATTTCGCTGAACCGATACAGGGATCTCAACCGTTACTGGTTTGTCGAACCGCTGCTGACAACCCTGGCTGTCTTCCTGGCCGCCTTCCTGTTTTCCCGCTCTGTCGGCGTTGGGCTGATGTTTGCCGTAACAGCCGGATTGATTGCCTTTACCGCCTTTGGCCAGGTAAGGAACAGGCATATGCAGCTGGCGGTCTCATCCTCAAAACCCAAAGCTGACAAAAGCGGACAGGCTGTGCCGGTTTTCCGGGAAGAAGTTGACGGCACCATGCGGAATGTGCGGATTTCCTTCTATCCTTTGGGAAGGATCTTTAAACACATCATCCTGATCCTGTTATTCAACATCATGCCGATGCTGATATGTTTCTTTATCCGCCTGTTTTCAGACCGCAGTATCTTCGACCTGCAGTTTCAGTACATAAGCATCTGGCTGGTGCTTTCCGTTCCGTTTACGTTTATCTTCTGGATTGCCTGGCTGCGCCGGGATCTTTTCGATGCCCCGGTGCTGTATGTCATCGAAGCTGACGGCAGTGAAAAACGGCTGAAAGTCAGGAAGACAGGCTTCCTGAAAGGCTTTGTTGATGCAATACGCTCTGATGACCTGGGCGGGGCATTGCTGATAGGGGCGCTGCCGGTGCTGATGTTTGTGATGTCGATTGTTCTGATGCTTGAATAACCTGGACGGCGCAGCCGTTATTTCTGCTTTGCCGGCAGCTCTGCCTTTCAGCATTCTTCTGGCTGCTTACCGGATTCATAAGACCAGCCGGTGCGCCATACGCAGAACCAGAGTCTGCTCAAACTCAATGCACCGGATGTTTCCAAAGCACATGCCTGATGACTGAAAAGCCTTGAAAATAACGCAGACGCAGCATGAAGTGCTGGCATGCAGATGCAGAAAATGCCATCGTTTTATGATCTGCTTTTCCGATTCTTCTTCAAAAAGGAACTATTTCTGCATATCTTTTCGAAGACGCTTCAATGCTGTGATTCATCCTTCCGTTTTTGTTTGTATTTCTGCATTGCGGCTGATAAAATAACGCAATAAAGAAAGGAATCGGTATGATCAGTAAACTGAGCGCCATTGCGGCCGATATTGACGGAACCCTGGTAAACAAGGGAGAAAACATCATGCCTTTGACAAAGCAGGCCATCACACAGCTTCACGAAGAAGGGGTGCTTTTCGGGCTGGCAACAGGAAGAAAGATCGGAAAATCAATATTTGACAGAAAAGAGAAGTGGGGGCTGAGCTTCGACTTCGATTTCCTCATCGGCATGAACGGCGGCCAGCTCTGGGACCGTTTCCACGACGAGATTGAAAGCTATTACATGCTCGATACGGATACCATGCATGAAATCCTCGAGATGATGGAGCCGCTTGGCCTCAATGCTTCCATCTATGAGGATGACCACATGGTGTCCATGTACATGGATACCATGATCCATGCCTCGATGAAACGCAACGGCATTGATGTCATCCTGACCAACGGCGACATGGAACGCTTATGCGTCAGGCCGAATTACAACCTCCTGTTCCGATTTGACGAGGCCAAGACCGAACAGATCAAAGCCTATGCCAACCTGCACCCGTCCGAGAAATACATGGGGACAATGACCTCTCCCGGCATCATTGAATTCATGGATCCAAGGGTGAACAAAGGCCTGGCCTTACGTCACTTAGCCAGGCGCAACAACATCCCGGTGGAAGAGATCATGGCCTTTGGAGATATGGACAATGACAAGGAACTGCTCTGGGATGCCGGCTGGGGCGTGTGCCTGATCAACGGCACCGAAGATACCAAGGCAGCTGCCAATGCCATTACCGAATACTCCTGCACGGAAGACGGCATGGGCAGGTATCTGTTTGACCACTGGATCAACAGGAAGGAATAGGACAATGAAAGAATATACAAAATGGGTTGCCGCCTGGGGCAACGCGCCGTCAATTCACGAACAGACGGAAATCCGCTATACAAAAGATGTCACTTTACGCTATCCGGTATTCATCGTCTTTGACGGTGACAGCCTGCGCCTGCACTTCTCCAACCTGACCGGGTTTGAACCGGTCTCCTTCAAGGCCTGCGTCAGCTATCTGGAAAGCTTCTATGATGTGACTGTCAAAGGGGACAGGGTCCTTCACCTTGATACCCACCAGGCAGATCTTACCACCGATGAAATCAAGGTGGATATCACAGCCGGCACCCAGATTGAAGTGACCATCTATCTGGAAGACTATACCCTGATGGATAGCGGCGTCTTCATCTGCGGACATTGTCCATGGGCCAGTATGCCTATGGCAATGAGATGTATACAAGAGACTTCCCGCTTGATACAAGCCGGAAGATGAACTGGTACTACTTCCTGATCGGGGTGGATGTCCATACCGAAGACAAGAACCATGCCCTGATCTGCTATGGGGATTCCATTACCGCCCAGAACTGGCCGGATGAACTGACCATCCGGGCCTGGGAGAACGGCTTCCATGATATTTCAATCATCCGCCGGGCCGTTTCCGGCACCCGCATCCTCAGGCAGTATGACAACATCACCTATGCTGCCTATGGCTTAAAAGGCGAAATCCGCTTCCCGGTGGAAATGCGTACGGCCGGGGCGGACAGTGTCTTAATCCACCATGGCATCAATGACATCATCCATCCGGTCGGCGAAGCCGTCAACATCTTCCGGCCGATGAGCGACCTGCCCACTCTGGAAGAACTCAAGGAAGGCTATACCAGGCTGTATATCAACTATGCCCGTATCCTTGGCTATAAGGTTTATGGCGGGACATTGCTGCCGATTGAAGGATGGCGGACATACGCACCGTTCCGGGAAGAACTGCGAAGCAGGTTCAATGACTGGCTGCGGACAACCAGCCTGCTGGATGGCTGTGTGGATTTTGACAAGGCGGTCAGAGATCCCGAACACCCGACCCGCTTCCGGCCGGACTGCGATTCCGGCGACCACCTGCATCCTTCCGCCCATGGCTATCTGACCATGGCCCAGGCAGTAGATGATACGCTGCTGAAATAGGCAGGTTCAAACATCCAACGATTCAGAAAAGACGAAATCCATCACGGTTTCGTCTTTTTTCGTGCAAAAGCAATTTTTTCAGAAAGGATTCTCAGCCAAGGTTCACGATGCCCCGGCAGGCAGGATAGCGCGAACAGCCATAGAACTGCCTGCCGGCATTGGCGCCTCTGGCAGCCGTGCGCAATACCATCGGGGCGCCGCATTTCGGGCATAATACCGTCTGCTTTTCCGGCTTCCCGGCGGCAGCTTCTGCCTGCAGGCGGTCATACTTTGCCAGATAGTCCGTTGGGTTTGGAACATTCCTCTGCAGCCACTTTTCGGCAGTTTCTCTTGTTTCCTTATCACTCATCGGGAATTCATTGCATGCGTTGTAATGGTTCCTGATGAACCGGACGAGGCCGTCGTGTCTTACGATCTGGTTTCTGATGGCCTTGCCGGCATAACGGTCATTGACGACGGTTTTCTCATTGGCAATGCAGACGACAGGGATCCAGGTGCTTTCAAAACCGTCCAGGAACAGATTCCCGATCCTTGCCGCAAGAGACTGATTGACAATTGCCTTGATCAGTTCAAGGTGTCTGCGGTTCTGGGTGATCGGGGAATAGATGCCTTCTTTCCGGTACCCCCGTGCTGTCTGAACGGTCCTGGTGAATGTGCCGTCTGATGCAATTGAAATCGAGCCGTAAAGGTTTTTGCATTCTACGACGAAAAAGCATTTGCGGGTAAAGATCAGATAGTCAATCTGGGCACTCAGCCCTTCATGTTCAAGAAACAGGTCGTGGATGATATACATGGGGATATGGCTGTTCTCCAGCTCATACGCGATCCGCTTTTCACCGGCAATGCCATATTCCAGGATCTTCAGATCTTCGTCAATGACCGCCTGTACCTCTTCGCTGTACTGCGGCCGGATGCTGATCAATGCTTCTTTCTGTGCTTCCAGGTCACTGTCTCTTTTGAGAAAGACAGGGGATGGATTGCTGTGGAACAGATTCATGGGATTGCCTCTTTTCGTATTGATGCGGACAATATGTCCGAAACTCATGACAGTATTGTAACGCACCGGATGGCCTGTCTTCAACGTTGAGTGCCGGCGCCGTCATCCGTTCTACGGATCTTCTTATGCAGAAGACTGTCTGAATACAGGGGGGATACCGGCAGAATCACGAAAGCCTCTGCGCAGGGATTGCTGAAGAAACGGCGGCTGAAAGAAAAGATGAACTGCACAATATACCGCAGATGCCGGAAACGGTGATTGATTGAAGAAATAATGGATCAGCCGTCCGGAATCTGATGGATTTCTGCAATTTGATCTTGATCTCTTCGTGATCAGCGCTACTATTTATATAGCCA
>JAFWCP010000558.1 GCA_017536845.1 Solobacterium sp.
AATGATTGAACGTAAGAGGAAAACATTGGTGTTATGTCGTGAATGTCATAACAAAATAGCCCATCCACATCTGTAAGATTGAGTAAATGGAGAGCCGTGTACATGGAGACATGTAAGCACGGTTCGGGAGGGGGTTATTGGAAACCTAGCAGAGTAATCTGCCAAGGCGCCGATAGCCTACCTCACGAAATCGATATCGCCCGGGATGGGACAAAGTACCTTGTCATCCATTCCGGCAGCCGCAACCTCGGCAAGCAGACGGCAGAATACTACCAGAAGCTGGCGATGGAACTGCATTCCGGCAAAGGGGAATACTACGCAGCCAGAAAGCAGCTGATCGAAACCATGAAGGCGCAGGGAAGAAGAAAGGAAATCCAGAACGCCCTGAAGGATCTGAAATGGGAAAAAACCGCCTGTGCGGTTCCGGAGGATCTCTGCTGGGTCTATGGCGAGGCATTTGAAGACTACCTGCACGATGTCAGGGTATGCCAGGCCTTTGCCCGCCGCAATCGGGAACTGATGGCAGAAATCCTGCTTGAAAAAACCGGGCTTGAAGCCGGGGAATCCTTCCATACCATCCATAACTACATCGATACGGATGAGATGATCCTGCGCAAAGGCGCCATTGCCGCCCACAGGAATGAAAAGGTGCTGATCCCGATCAATATGCGGGATGGCTCCATCCTTGCCTATGGCAAGGGCAATCCGGAGTGGAATTACTCCGCGCCCCATGGCGCCGGCAGACTGATGTCACGCTCTAAGGCAAAGGAATCCCTCCGCCTGGAGGACTATCAGGAAACCATGAAAGGCATCTACACCACATCGGTCAGCGCCGAAACACTGGATGAGGCACCGATGGCATACAAATCCCTTGCGGACATCCTGGCTGATGTCCGGGAGGCAGTGGATATCATTGAAGTATTAAAACCCATATACAATTTCGAGGCATCTGAATGAAACAGGGCTCCTGTTTCTTCAGATGGAAAAGAACAGGAGAATAGAATGATGACGGCGTATCCGGTCATAAACATGATGGCAACCGGTCAGAACATCACCATGCTGAGGAAGTCGGCAGGACTCAGTGTCAAGGACCTGCAGGCTCTGTTCGGCTTCGGCACCCCGCAGGCAATCTACAAGTGGCAGCGCGGCATGGCCATGCCAACCATTGACAACCTTGTCGTGCTGGCCCGGGTGTTCCACGTGAGCATTGATGATATCGTGATCGTTGAAAACTGATACCGGACGCGGCAGACTGCCGCGTCTGTTTTGTATATATAACTTGCCAGAAAGGGAAAAGAACTGCTATCATTGACAGAAATGAAGAGGTAATTCTTATGAGATTCAACAGCGCCCTGTTTTTCCGTATCCTGGTCATGCTTGTGATGGTCGCCCTGGAAGTGCTGATCCTGCTTGGGATTGCCAGATGGTTCGGCGAAAATGCCGCCTGGATTGAAACCATCCTGCACCTTCTGAGCCTGTTTGTCGTCCTTGGCATCATCAAGAACAGCCGCCATCTCTCTTCGGACATGATCTGGATCCTGTTCATCATCCTTTTCCCTGTGCCCGGGACTGCCGTTTACTGTTTCCTTGGGGCGGATATGCTTCTGAGCAGGACCTTCCGCAATATCATGCTTACGACCGCCGAGGCAAAGAAATACTATCGCCAGGATCCGGACATCCTGAAGGAGATGGAAGTGTATTATCCCTACCATCAGGGCCAGTTCCGCTACATCAGCCGCAGTGCCGGCTTTCCGTTCTATCGTAATACCGGTTTTGATTACTACAGCCTGGGTGATACCGGCTGGCCGGTGATGCTGGAAGAAATGCGCAAGGCGGAAAGGTTCGTCTTCCTGGAATACTTCATCATTGAAGAAGGGCAGATGTGGAACAGCATGCTGGAGATCCTGGAACAGAAGGCAAAGGAAGGGCTGGATGTCCGGGTCATGTATGATGACCTTGGCTCATTCATGACCCTTTCGCCCAGATATGCGAAAAAGCTGGAGGAAAAAGGCATCAAGTGCGTGACCTTCAACCGCATCAACCCGATACTCGGCATCATCATGAACCATCGAGACCACCGCAAGATCATGGTCATCGACGGCAGGACTGCCTTCTCCGGCGGCGTCAACCTGGCCGATGAATACATCAACCGGGTAAACAAGTTCGGCCACTGGAAGGACAACGTGATCCGGATCAAAGGGGAAGCGGTCTGGTCATATACGGTGATGTTCCTGACCCACTGGAACGCGCTGCGCAGGGAGGATACGGACTATGCCGTATTCCGCTGTGAACAGGAAGAAAAGGAAACGTTTGACGGTTATATCGCACCATACGGCGAGATGCCTCTGGACAATGAAATCGTTGCCCAGAACATCTATGCCGGCATCCTGAACCAGGCTGGCGAGTATGTGTATATCATGACGCCTTACCTTATCATTGATACCGAACTGATCAACGACCTGATCCTATGTGCCCGCCATGGCGTGGATGTGCGTATCATCACGCCCGGCATCCCGGACAAGAAACTGGTCTGGTCGATCACCCGGTCGTATTACCGCCAGCTGATTGAAGGCGGGGTGAAGGTGTATGAGTATACGCCCGGCTTTGTCCATGGCAAGGTATTTGTCAGTGATGATGTTGTCGCCACGGTGGGAACGGTCAACCTGGATTACCGCAGCCTTTATCTGCACTTTGAAAACGGCACCATGCTGTATGGCTCAAAGAAGGTGCTGGATGTGAAGCAGGATATGGAGCAGACGCTGAAGCAGTGCCGCCAGGTCAGCCTTCCTGACTGCTCATACGGAATGCTGAAGGAGTTCTGGCTGGGCGTGCTGCGCATATTTGCGCCGTTGATGTAAGAATACGGAACATGAAAACCGGGTCTGAGATACAGCCCGGTTTGATTTATCTGCATGGTCTGACATAGACGGAAAGGCCATCCCTGTCAGGCTGCCTTTGAAAGCCGTGCTTCTGCGCAATACGGCGGCTGGCCGCCTGTTCGGGGACACACTCAATCACCGCATCTTTGCCGGCCGATGCCGCCATTCTGACAAGCTGCTCAGTCAGTTCATCAGCAATCCCCCTGTGCCAGAAGTCCCGGCCCAGCACCCAGCCGATTTCCATGCCTGTTTCATCGTATGCATGACAGATGACATAACCGATAAAATGCTCCCCGGCATCTTCAACGGCAAGGATCCGCGGTTCTTCAGCCAGCCCCTGCGTTTTCAGGAAGGCTGCGGCCTGCGTCCTGGTAAAGGGCGGCTCCAGATGACGCATGACTTCCGGATCGCTGAGCAGGGCGTACAGGTCATCAAGATCCGTTTCACGGAAACGACGGATCCGGGCTTTGTTCATGCCTTGTATTTTTCCAGCCAGCTGCAGGCGGCGCCGACCAGGTTGGCTTCGGAAGTAAAGGTGCACACATCCAGTTCACAGCCCGGGAAGCCCATGGCCTTGGTGCCGGCAAGCATGTTCTGGAAGGCTTCTTTGAGATCCTTGATGAAACGCGGGCTGCGGCTGACCCCGCCGCCGATGATGATCTTTTCCGGATCCAGGGTCATTTTGAGGTTATAGAGGACAGAAGCAAGATCCAGCAGCCATTCCTGATAGACACGGCAGGTCGCTTCGTCCCCCTGTTCGATCCATTCAAAGACTTCAATGCCCGAGATTCTCTTTTTGGCTGCGGCTGCTTCCTCGTAATACGAGGAAATCTCAAAGTCGGCATGCGACATTCCCTTGGCATCGGCTACCCGCATCAGGAGGCACTCATGCCGCATCTGGTCGCGGCAAAGTTTTCCATCGCCATCTTCCCTGCATCCATGAGCAGGCCGCTGATTTCACCGGAGGCGAAGTTGGCGCCTTTGCGCAGTTTCCCGTCCATGACAACGGCGCCGCCAAGGCCTGAGCCGATGATGCAGGCGGAGGCATTCTGCACACCCTGCAGGGAGCCTTTCCACATTTCCGCAAGGATGGCTGCCTTGCCGTCGTTTTCGACGCTGATGGGAACATCAATACGGTCAGACAGCAGCGCTTTGATATCGGTATTGACCATATGCCGGTAGGCACCGGCCGTATGGGCATAGCCACGGTCTGTATCTATGATGCCGGGCATGGAAATGGCAACCCCGTTGACCCGGCCTTTGACGGTTTCGTAAATGGTTCCGGCCGCTTCGGCAAAGGCTTCCCTGGAGGCAAGCGGGGCAGGAATCTGG
Source organism: Solobacterium sp. (assembly GCA_017536845.1). The sequence goes on from JAFWCP010000558.1 coordinate 4,212, forward strand.
CCTTTGTCGGAGAAGTTCAGGCTTTCATCCATTACCGCATATTTGACGAAAGTGCCGCCGAAGTCAATTGTTAACAGTTTCATGATATGTCTCCTTTATTTGCACCAACATTATACCATAACTGTATGGAAGGCTTCTGCGGAGGAAAATAAAATGATTGCTGGGCAGCGCGTCAGTGTGGTAAAGTTTTTACCGATACGAAGGGAGACGCTCTTATGAGTAAGATTGCGATGGGTACGCCGCTTGTTGAAATGGACGGCGATGAAATGACAAGAATTCTCTGGAAGATGATCAAGGATGAACTTCTGGAACCGTTTGTGGAACTGAATACAGAATACTATGACCTGGGACTGAAATACCGTGATGAAACCGATGACCAGGTGACAATCGATGCGGCTGAGGCCATCAAGAAGTACGGCGTCGGCGTCAAGTGCGCGACCATTACGCCCAATGCAGCAAGGGTTAAGGAATATGACCTGAAGGCCATGTACAAATCACCCAACGGCACCATCCGGGCGATTCTGGACGGCACGGTCTTCCGGGCTCCCATCCTGGTGAAGGGGATTGAACCGTGTGTCCGCAACTGGAAGAAGCCGATCACCATTGCCCGTCATGCCTATGGTGATGTCTATAAGAATACTGAATACCGTGTCACCGGCAGGGGGACAGCCAAGCTTGTCTTTGAAGGGGAAGACGGCACTGTCAGCGAACAGACGATTTTCCGTTTTGAAGGCCCGGGCGTCCTGCAGGGCATGTACAACCTTGATGCTTCCATCGCCGGCTATGCCAGGGCATGCTTCAACTATGCCCTCGACAGAAAGGAAGATCTCTGGTTTGCATCCAAGGATACGATTTCCAAGACCTATGACGGCCAGTTCAAGGAAATCTTCCAGAAGATCTATGACGAAGAGTTCTGTGAGAAATTCAGGGAAGCAGGCATCACTTACTTCTATACGCTGATTGACGATGCGGTTGCAAGAATCATGAAGAGCGAAGGCGGCATGGTCTGGGCCTGCAAGAACTATGACGGCGATGTCTTCTCCGACATGCTTTCCAGTGCTTTCGGTTCTTTGGCCATGATGACCTCCGTCCTTGTTTCACCGGACGGCTATTACGAATATGAAGCAGCCCACGGCACCGTACAGCGGCATTATTACAAGCATCTGGCAGGTGAGGAAACAAGCACGAACTCGGTTGCGACCATTTATGCCTGGAGCGGCGCTTTAAGAAAGCGCGGCGAACTGGACGGAAACAGCGAACTGATGCGCTTTGCGGACAAGCTGGAACAGGCGGTCATCGAAACGATTGAAAGCGGCGTCATGACCGGTGACCTGGTGCTGATTACCACCATGGAAAATCCGAAAAAGGTCAACAGCCTTGAATTCATTCAGGCTGTCCGCGCCAGACTGGAAGAACTTCTTTAACAGGATTGAAAGCATCCGGCCATTGAAACCGGATGTTTTTTTGCGGCTTTCCGGCTGTGCAGGAAATTGTCCGGCGGATTTTATTGCCCCGGTTTCTGAAAATGATTAGAATATGGCGCATGGAGGATGATGATATGTATTTTGGCTGTTTTTATCTGGACCGGGAAAAGGATATGATCGTATCCCTGGATATGGAAGGGGATGAGCTTGCCTATGTCCTTTCCACGCCGAACCACCATACCGGAAATCTGATCAACAACCTGGCAAAACTGTGCGGGCTGCCGGTTTCCCGGGATGCGCAGGGCCTCAAGGTCATTAAGGGCAGGATACCCTGTTATATAGATGCCTATAACCAGCCGGTCTATATTTTCCGGCTGGGGAATACCAAAACAGCCAACATCTATCCGGACGGCAGAATTGAAATGAAGGCCTCTGTGCCTTCCATTTCCAAAACGCTGATGTCGCAGACCAAGGATTATCGGCTTGATATTGCCCGCACCATCATCAAAAGCTATGTGCCGGCACAATGCAAGTTCCGCAGTGACCTGCATACTCATATGAATGCCAACCTGCAGCCGGATCTGCTGATTGCCCTTGGCATCTGCCATCAGATCCGCTACCCTCTGTACTACATCCGCAAGCTCGGGCTGCGCTGTACAAAGCAGCAGGAAGCCATGCTTCAGCACCGGCGGGAACAGACAGCTCTCAGGTATCGTGATTCCGGCCTGACGGGCAAGTATCTTGAGCGGAAGATCAATGACAATACCTTTATCAACTTTGCCGCATTCATGCTGGAAAGCCCGGAAAACGCAGCCTTCAACATTCCGAAAATCCGTACGTCACTGGCGATCATGAAGGATGGGCAGGCGGTCTTTACCAACATCGAAAAGGTCTATCTTTACCGCTATGTCTTCTGCAAGGGCACACCTGCAGAGGATCGGATTGAACTGCATGATATCGAAAGGATTCCCGATGCGGATATCCGTGACAGCCTGCTGCAGATGATCAGGGACCATCAGACGGACCGTTATCGGAACAATACGCTGTTCCAGGACAAGCTGCTCTGGATTGCCCGCAGCTATCAGAAGCAGGGGATTTCCTATGTGGAAATCTCCGATACCACGCTGGTCAAAAAGAACGGGGCGCCGCATATGCTGAAAGAAGTGCATGAAGTCATGCCGGAAATCATGAAGGAAACCGGCGTCATGATCCGTTTCCTGGCCGGCATCCGCCGTATTCCCCTGACCATTGTCAAGGACAGCATTGCCCCGGATGATTACCTGAAGGAAAACCTGCAGGTACTGCGGGCCATTGCGGATGACCCGTATGTGGCCGGCAGCGACATCCTTGGCGAAGAGATCAATGACATCCGGGAAATCCGGCCGGTCATTGCCGAAATCGTCTCCATCGCAAAGGACGTGCCGGCATTTGTCGTCCGCATCCATGCCGGGGAGAATGACAGCCTGCGTGACAATGTCGCCAACTCCATCCAGTGTGTTGCCGATGCGCTGGAAGAAGGACAGGCCATGCCGCATGTCAGGATCGGCCATGGCCTGTATACATGCAACCTGAACACGCCGGCGGGAAGGGCCTTGCTCAGGGATCTGGTAGACTACGGCGTTACCCTGGAATTCCAGATCACGTCCAACGTCAGGCTCAACAACCTTTCCACCATTGACCATCACCCTTTAAAGCAGTACCTGAAGGCCGGGGTGGGCTGTGTACAGGGGACTGACGGTTCTGCCTTGTATGGGACCGGGTCCATTGATGAGCAGCTCTCATTGATGAAGCTTCTGAACCTGACCGAAGAGGACATGCTTGCCATGCGCAGAAGCGAACAGAAAATCATGGATGAGGGGATTGATGCGTTCTCGCTCAGGATGCATGGCTTTACGGAAAAGGCCGGCAGCCAGGATGTGCAGGCATATTATGAAACCAGGGTTGCGGGGATCACGGAAACAAAGCATCCTCTGAATGTGGAAGAAAAGAAACTTGCCGGCAAAGAGGTCTTTGCGGATATGATCCATCCGCAGCCGGAAGATAAAATCCCTCTTATCCTTGCCGGGGGCAGCTTCAACAATGACAGCCATCGCACAAGGATTTCCCCTGATGTCAGCCGTATGATTGACGAACTGCTGGAAAAAGCAGATCCAAGGCGCATCTTCTTCATTGTCGGCAACCGTCTTTCCGGCTATGAAAAGGAACTGCTGAAGAAAAACAGAGGAAGGTTTGATGTTTTCATGTTCGTGCCGGCCCTGGTCAGTGAACGGGAAGCGGCAAGAATCCGGAAACAGGAAGCCGGTATCCGGATTGCCATTGAACCTTCCGTGATGGGATTATACAAAAGCATTGCCTATGAGGTATTCAAGCGGCAGCCTTCGGTGCTGCTGGCCCTGGACGGCAATTCCGCCCTGGCCAACCTTGTCCAGGAAGCCCGCAATGCCAAATATCCATGCCGGGTGTTCATCTACCCCCATACCAGGAACCTCAAAGCCAAGGTGAATACGCTGCAGGGCTATGTCACCATTCTGGATCCAATGAAAAATGACATGGTCGATCTGATCATGCCATGGTTATAGGAAAAGCCTTCGGGCTTTTTTTCATTCAAGGTAGAGATCACGAAGCTTCTGCCGTTTCGCTTCCGTCAGGCCGAATTCCGCTTCCAGATAGGCATCATAATCCGGATAGCGGGCAAGGATGCCGTCAAGGACATAATGGACGCACTGTTCAAAGACGCCCTCATAGGCGATGACCTTGTCTTTTTCTTCCGGGTCCCTGGCAATCAGGTCGGCTTTTTCCGCCATGACGCGCTCGATGACGGCTTTCCGGTAGTCATTGGTCAGCAGGTAGTCTTTCGTGATGAGGTCTTCATCTGCCCCCAGGGCAAGAAGGATCAGGATGGCGGCCGTGCCGGTTCTGTCCTTGCCGGCGCTGCAGTGGAATAACAGCGGCACGTCCTCATCCAGCAGGGCGTCGAACATGACCTGGTAGGCATGGCTGCGGAACAGCATGCCTTCATACATGTAGCGCAGAAAGAGGTTCAGCCCGGTTTCACTGCTGTTTTTCTGCCCGATGATCCGTTCAATGCCGGCGGGCGACATGTCAAGCTGCTCGCCGTCTTTGTTGATCCAGGCCGGGACGAAAAGGTTTACCGCGCCGGGAATTTCAGGATCAGGGACGTGGCGCCGTTCTCCGTCCGAGCGGAAATCAAGGATGGTACGGATGCCAAGCGCGGCGATCTCCTGCCGTTCTTCTTCACTGCAGTCCCCCAGGGCGCCGCAGCGGTAGATGACATTCCTGCGGATGGTTTTCTCCTTGATTGCGTAGCCGCCAAGCTGGCGGAAATTGATTTCTTTTCTCATGCCTCAGCCTCCTCTTTTTCAAACAGCAGTATTATAACCGAAACATAAAACATGTCCGACGGCAAAACAGTACAGCAGGTGATTTTTGAAAAAAGGACTCTTCTGAAAAGTCAAGGATTGTTCCGACGATTTTTTCGTGTATAGTTCTTGGCACACGGAGGAGAGCCTATGCATTATGTCATGTCGGATATTCACGGCTGTTATCAGGAGTATATGGAACTGATCGGCCTGCTGAACCTTGGGGAAGAGGATATGCTGTATGTGCTTGGCGATGCCATGGACAGAGGGCCGGAACCGGTCAGGGTCATGCTTGATCTGATGGAAAGGCCGCAGGTGGAATACCTGATCGGCAACCATGACCTGATGTTCCTGGAGACGATGTACCGGCTCGAACAGGAAATTACCGAAGAATCCATCCAGCGCAGCCTGAACTATCAGATGATGGGGATGTATACGGCCTGGATGCGCAACGGCGGCAATACAACCCTGGCAAAGGTAAAGGAACTTGAAAAAGCACAGCGGCATGACATCATAGAGTATCTCGAAGAGTGCATTCTCTATGAGGTGCTGGATATTAACGGGAAACAGTACATCCTTGCCCATGCCGGCATCCGGGGATTCGAAGAAGGAAAGCCGCTGGATGAATACGGCGTTGATGACTTTCTCTGGAAGCGTCCCGACTACGGAAAACAGTTCTTTCAGGATGAAAACCGGATCCTTGTCACCGGGCATACGCCGACGCCTTTGATCCGGGATGACCGCCAGCCGGTCATTTATCAGGAAAGCGGCCATCTGGCCATTGACTGCGGCTGTGTATTCGGCGGGGCTCTGGCGGCCGTGTGTCTGGAAACGGGGGTAGCGTATTATGTCAGGTCGTATAAAGGCAGTCGTGTTTGATATGGGCAGGGTCCTGATTGACTTTGACCCGGCGTATTTCATCGGCTGTCTGGGAATCTTCGGCGAGGATGTACGGAAGCTGGAACGGGAGGTCTTCCAGTCGGTGGAATGGGCCATGCTGGACCGCGGCAGCATCAGTGAAACGGATGCGGTAAAGGCCATGCAGAAACGCCTGCCGGATCATCTTCATGAAGCTGCAAGGACCCTTGTAAGCATGCAGGAAAGGCCGATCATCGAGATGGAAGGCATGGCGGGGATCATACGGGAGCTGAAGGAAAACGGCTATCGGATCTACCTGCTGTCCAATGCCTCGCTCCGCCAGCATGACTACTGGCCGAAGGTGCCTGCATCCGAGTATTTCGACGGCACGCTGATCTCGGCTGACGCCGGGCTGGTCAAGCCGCAGCCGGAACTCTACCGGCTGTTCCTGGAACGGTTTGGTTTATGTGCAGAAGAATGCTTTTTCATTGATGATTCGATCATGAATGTCGAAGCGGCATACCTTGTCGGCATGACCGGCATGGTCTATCACCGGGATGCATCGGAAGTCAGGCAGAAACTGCAGGAAGCAGGCGTAGTCATAGGCTCAGCCTATCACTGAGAATACAAAAGGGGAATATTTCAGCCGATTGCGCTTCTTTGCCTGATGGATTATCATGTTTGCATTCGAAAGGAAGGAAAGAAACATGACAGTGATTCACACTTCATTAACTGAACTGATCGGCGGTACACCGCTGCTCGAAGCAACCCACATTGAAAAGGCGTATGACCTGAAGGCAAAGCTGATTGCCAAGCTTGAATACCTGAATGCGACCGGCTCTGTCAAGGACAGAATTGCCAAAAAGATGATTGAAGACGCTGAGGAAAAAGGCCTGCTGAAGGAAGGCTCGGTCATCATTGAACCGACTTCCGGCAATACCGGCATAGGCCTGGCGGCAGTCGGCACAGCCAAGGGCTACCGTGTCATCATCGTGATCCCGGAAACCTTCTCGGTGGAAAGAAGAAAGCTGATCAAGGCATACGGTGCCGAGATCGTCCTGTCGGAGGGCTCCAAGGGCATGCCCGGCGCAATCGCCAAGGCACAGGAGCTTGCTTCGCAGCTTGAAAGTGCGTTCATCCCGTCCCAGTTTGACAACCCGGCCAACTGGCAGGCACATTATGAAACAACCGGACCGGAAATCTATGCGGATACCGACGGGGCGGTGGACATCCTTGTTGCCGGGGTCGGCACCGGCGGTACGATTACAGGGACAGGCCGTTACCTGAAAGAACAGAAGGCTTCCGTGAAGGTAGTCGCTGTGGAACCGGACGCATCACCGGTCCTGTCCGGCGGCAAGGCAGGCCCGCACAAGATCCAGGGCATCGGCGCCGGCTTTATCCCCGAGGTGCTGGACACGACGGTGTATGATGAGGTCTTCCGGGTGAAGAATGAAGACGCCATCGCAGCAGCGGCAGATTTCGGCCATAAGGAAGGCGTGCTGGTAGGCATCTCGGCCGGAGCGGCACTGTTCGCCGGGATCGAACTGGCGAAGAAAGAAGAAAATGCCGGCAAGAACATCGTCGTCATCCTTCCCGATTCCGGCGACCGCTACTTCTCAACCGACCTTTTCAAGGAATAAGCGTATTCAGGGACGTGAGGCGTCCCTTTTTTTTCGGCACAAAAAAAAAGACGCACAAGGCGTCATTCTGACCAGATTTCGATGGTCCGGAGGAGTTTTTCCTTCTGCTCCAATGACAGCCGGGAGAGGTTTTCCATCAGCTTGTGATCAAGGAAGTCGGACGTATATGCCGGATCCATCAGGCCGGCAAGTTCATCAAGGGAAATTCCGGTCAGCCGCGCGTAATAGATCAGTATCTTCAGCGACATGGCGCAGCGGTTGTTCTCCACGTTGGATATGTATCCCGGGGTAACCTGCAGCGCTTCGGCAACTTCCGTCTGCGTCATTTTCAGGCGAGTGCGAAGCTGTTTGATCTGACTGCCGTATCTCGGCTCTTCCTCAGCTGTTTTCTTTTTTCTCATGATCACTTTCTCCTGCACGTTTAGCATAAAGGTATTTGAAATACAAAACAATATATTTTAGATAATGAGGTTTGATTATTTATAGAGATTAATCTATAATAGGGCACGAATGAATAAATTATTCAGAAGGGTTTTCTCATGATTATTGACAGACTGACCGAAGAAAAAGGCTTTACCGAAACGGATAAAGCAATCGCAAGGTATATTCGGACACATGATATTGAACACATGACATCATCTGAACTTGGCCGCCGGGCCGGTGCTTCGCAGTCAGCGGTGATCCGGCTTGTCAACAAGCTGGGCATGGCGACTTACCGCCAGTTTCAGATCGAACTGCAGCTGGATAAGTCCCTGCGTATGCATCTGATGGATCAGTTTCCTGTAATAGGTGCCCGGGAGGCAGAAATGGTGGCACTTACCATCTTTCAGTCGACTGTATACGATACCAATCAGGGCCTGTCGGCTGCTGTGCTGGAAGAGGTATGCGCCAGGCTGCTTAAGGCCGAGGTGATTGACTGCTTCGGCGCCGGGATTTCCTCACTGTTTACCAGAATGTTCGTCTTTCACCTGCAGGGGATCGGCCTTAATGCCCGCTATATCGAGGTGCCTTCTGAGATGTATATGAGCCATCTTGAAGACCGTCCGCGGATGGCGGTCATCTTTTCCCTGTCCGGGGAGAATCAGACGATGGTGGATGCTGCCAGGATTCTGCGGGAGAAAAACATTTATACTGCTGTCATCGCCGGCAATGAGGGATCAGAACTTCGTCCTCTGGCTAGCATCCTGCTGACTCTTTCCCGGGGGATCCACAGTGATTCCGGCAAGCGGAATTATGATATTTCCTGCCTGTATGTCTGCCATATCATCTACAACCTGCTGGAAGGGGGAATCCTTCAGCATAAATAAAAAGCGGCGGCGCCGCTTTCTGGTTTTCATACGCCGGGAACTTCGGTATTCTCGGCAAATTCAATGTTGACCTTGTATTCGGGTGAGATGGCGGTGATCAGGGGCTGGAACAGCTCCCAGGTCGTCAGGGACGCGTAGCGGTCCGCCAGTTCAAGGTTTTCCTTCGTATCCAGGGTTTCCCGCATCGACTGGACGACGGATACTTCCAGCCTGTTGGCGTCTTCCATTTCCAGCTTCAGCTCGCCGAAGGAGAGCAGGCCGTTGGAGGTATCCTGGAACTCGGTGGCCTCGAGGTCAGGGTTGACGTACTGCAGGGTGGAATGGGGGATGTAGATGGTGACATTGCGGTTGAGCTCATCGACGACGATGTGGTCCTTGTCCACCTTGCCCAGGTCGATGGTATAGACGCCGGTGCCGTGGTAGGTGATGTTCTTGATCTTGGAGAAGATGGCCAGATTGCCCAGGCCGCTCTTGGTAATGGTCGTATCGATCTTCATCTCCTGCTCCATGACGATCATCTCCTGATGCTTCGTCGCGGCACCTAATACGGCGTTGGAAAAATCAGCGGCGGTAAAACCATGCCAGTCTTCATTTTCCAGGGTGACATCATGGTCATCCAGGGGGATGGCGGTTTCTGCCAGGTCCGGCATCTGGGGGATCTCAATCTGCCGGGCCTTCATATACAGGAAGGTGCCCAGGATGCCGACGGCCAGGCCGATGAGCAGGCCCTTGAGAAAGTTGAACCTGTTCTTCGTTGATTTCAGGGCTGCCGCGGCAATGCCGACCCCTGCCGCAATCGCCTGTTCGGTTTTCGCCTGCTGTTCCTTTTCCTTCTTTTCCTGTTCTTTTCTGAGTCTTTCTTCTTCTTTTGCCTTCGCCCTGGCTTCTTCTTCCTGACGCTTTCTTTCTTCTTCCTTGCGCCGCTGTGCTTCTTCCCTCAGGCGCTGTGCTTCTTCCCTGGCTGCATCGGCCCGGGCATCGGCTTCCTTGATTTTTTCTTCCAGGTCAGCTGCTTTGGCGGCCTGTTTTTTCGTTTTGTCGGTTTCAATGATTTCAGCTTTTGCCTGAATGCTTACACGATCTTTCTCTGCCATGATCTGTACTCTCCTGCTTTCTTTTATTATACGGTATCGCTTTCCTCAGTGCCAATCACTTTGAAAAACAGGTTGAAGCAGGTAAAATGTAGGCCTATGAATGAACTGGATATTTCCTCCCGCTTCCGTGACGGGAGATCAATGAGCCTGAAAGAAAAAACCGGCATTGTCGCCACGCTGGCGCTGCCGGGCATGCTGGCGCAGATCACGGAGATTGTCATGCAGTATATCGATGCGGCCATGGTGGGGTCGCTGGGCGCTTCGGCCAGCGCTTCCATCGGCCTGGTTTCCAGCAGCACCTGGCTGTTCGGCGGCCTGCTGGGTGCCTGTGCGGCCGGCTTTTCGGTGCAGGTGGCCCATGCCTGCGGGGCCGGGGATTACGCCCAGGCAAAAAGCATCTTCCGCCAGTCATTGGGCACGACACTGTGCTTTGCCCTTGCCTTAAGCGGCATCGGCTATCTGGCAGCCGGCATCATTCCCGCCTGGCTGGGCGGGGAGCCCGATGTTGTTCATAACGCGACGCTCTACTTTTCGGCTTTTGCGCTGTGTATCCCGGTGCGCATGCTGAAT
>JAFWCP010000559.1 GCA_017536845.1 Solobacterium sp.
GCTTAATATCACGATGAATAACAGAATCACCCGAATCATGCTGTACCTCAATAAACCGTAATAATATAGTAACCGTATATTGTCGAAAGATTACACGGCATCAGTTTTTCAACACCTGTGTCGCTTCCCGGATCGACTACATGAACATAGTTCAAATACATAACTGACACCCTTGTCCTCACACGCCTGTATCACTCTTTTTGTGATTGGCGAAGTCCCGGAATAATGGTATTCACCTGCAATCTGCGTAGCGCTTTTCCCTTCAATCATATCCTTTATCATCTGAAGGGTTTCAATACTGACCTGTGTTTTGCCCATTTTGTCTCCTCCTGTGTTTGTTCCTCTTCAATCTGTTGAGATTTCCTCCGGTTTTCAAAGAGGTCAGAATTTCGTATCATCGCATATGATGTAGATGCCTGTTAAAAACAGGCACGACTTCCTGCCGAATGGCAGCATTCTTCGCGTCAAACGAAGAATTATTGATTCTTGAAATGCAAATTAATTATAACAAGGCGGTTTTATGCACTGCAAGATGAATCGCATGATTGACGGAGCTTTTTAAATCCATTTTGTCCGCTGCCGCTGCAGCCTGTGTTCTGGTCGGGATTCCTGATTCAGGAATAATGACTGACGTCCTCGCCGAAGAAGAATACGTTGAAGAGAACAATTCCGAACTCAATGAACAACCTGTGATCACAACAGAAGAAATCGAGATTGATGGTGTGGCATACACGATTTATACATCAGAGACATCATCACAGATCATTACGATAGTGGCAGACGAAATAATCTGACTGTCACAACCAGATACGATATCAATACCGGTAATCTGTATCTTAATAATGAACTCTTATTTTCAACACTTGATGTGACAGGCGACGAAATCACGGGAAGTCTGGCTGGGAATTGTCTTTCTTGTTACCATATTTACATTCCAGCATGGGCTTCAACATCAATTGCTGTAATCATCGGTGCGCTGAATCCAATCTGCAATGTTCCAGTCTTATGGAGTATCGTCGCAACACTTAGCTCTTCTCTGTTGTTCAAAAGCATTGACTTCTATTTCAGAAATCTTAAGAGCTATCATACTTATCCCGATCATGGATATCGTTATAAATACTGGAGCAATCTGCAGGTTCTGACCAGTGCAGGCTTCAATCAAAACCGGGATTTTAATATATATTACGCATATTGATGATTAACAGATGTCCTTAGAGCAGAAAGCAATTTCCATAGCAGATATTTGTTCTGAAGACTATTGATTGCGTAATACTGCCCGATTATAGTATAATATATTTGGCAAGTGTGATTTTATACTATGAAACATACTTGTCGTTTAACAAACCCGATCGTCTTGTTTCGATCAGGAAATGATTCCGGAGGGATATACAAATGATGAAAGAATGGTTGTTTAAGAGAAGAAATTCCTGGATTTTCAGGATTTCCGGGAGGCATCATTGCGCAGCGGATTACCTGCCCACCCTGATATTGCTGGCAGGATTTCTTGCAGCACCATTAACAGACTATGTGGCTGCATATGCTGCTGCAGGGGCTGTTCTTGGGATTCTGATCTTTGTGCTGACCGAGAATTTCAAAAAACATACAGCTTCAGCTTTTCTTCAGGATTCTGTCAGATATATGATCCTTTTCGCGATTATCTCATTCTTCCATGCCGTATTTATAAAGTAGTGTCTGTTTTGCGATTCAGATGCCGAAAAGATCATGTCACGGAAGTTACCCATGGCACGGGTACAGTTTACATACAGCGGCCCAACCGGGCCGTTTTTTGTATTGCAGGTCATGCGGGATACAGCCTTGTCAAAACAACTGTTCCGGTAATCTGCATCAGAATATTTCCGCCGTTTCTATTACGCACAGAGAAATCTGCCCTAAATTAAGTCAATACTTGATTTTTTTGATTGACAGGCTCTGCTTACGGTGGTTAAATAGCGCCATGGCAAAAGCGTCTGATCTGAAAGCACAGAACACACAACTGATCCGGAGCTGCTTCTTTGAAGGAGAAAGCCGTTCCCTCAGCGATATCCGGCATATGACCGGCCTCTCCCATGGCTCGATTGTGAACGCCCTCAGGGAACTGGAAGAAAACGGGGAAATCCGCCTGCATGAAAAAACCGGCGGCAGCGTCGGCCGGAAAACCTACCGGTATACGCTGAATCCGGATTACCTGCACTTCGGCTGCCTGTCCATCCTGACCGGCGAAAAGGGGTATCGGTTCCATGCCAAAATCCGCACTTTGGACAACGTCAGCCTTTTTTCGGAAACAGCTGATACGGAACGTTTTGAAAAGCGTGACATCCTGCCCATGCTGGCAAGGATGATGGAAGCCTGGCATCCTGACCTGCTTCTGGTCAGTTCGCCCGGTGTCTGTGTCAACGGGGTCATTGAAGGCGAAACGGACTTTGACCTTGGCCAGGTGATCCGCGATACCTGGCAGGTGCCCTTTGTCATCGAAAACGATGTCAACACGGCCGTCATCGGCCTGCACCGGCAATACCCGGGCGACCGTCATCTGGCGCTTGTCTACCAGGCTGCCGGCAACAAGTTCGGCATCGGCATCATCATCCACGGCCGTCTGTACAACGGCTATTCCCATGCCGCCGGGGAAGTCAGATACCTCCCCTTTATGGCGGATAAGGAGCACCGCCGTGACAAGGATCTTCTGAAAGACCAGATTCTCAGTGTCATGGCCATGCTCAACCCGGAAGCGGTCGCCTATTACAGCGAAACCGTAGAAGAAGACATTCATATCGAAGAAAAAGAACTTCCCGAACGCTATACACCGCAGTTATTGCGCATCAGGGATTACAGCAGTCTGATCAGCGATGGATTCTATTCCATCGGCATGCATATCTACGCAGGAGGAATCAAATGAAACAGAAAACGCAGGTCGATTTATTGCACGGTCCGATCATGAAGGCAATGATCATCTTCATGATCCCCATTGTCATCTCAAACATTTTCCAGCAGTTCTACAACGCCGTAGACACCGCCATCGTCGGCAACTACCTGGGAGAAAACTCCTTGGCTGCCATCGGTTCCTGTGCCGCCGTGTTCGAAATGCTGGTGCAGTTCTGCATGAGCCTGGGCAACGGCTTCTCCATTGTCTGCGGCCGCAGCTATGGCTCCGGTGACGAAGACACGATGAAGAAATCGGTTGCCGGTTCGATCATGATCGGCGCGGTGACATGCCTTGTCTTAACGCTGCTGTCGGCCTTTGCCTTAAAGCCTCTGCTGGCTTTGATCAACACACCGCCGGAAATCATCGATGAATCCTATGCGTATATCCGGGTCATTGGTTTAGGCTTAATCGTCATGTTCACCTACAACCTGTGCTCATGCATGCTGAGGGCGATCGGCAATTCGGTCATGCCGCTGGTCTTCCTGATCATCTCCTCGCTGCTGAACATCTTCCTGGACATCTTGCTGATCACCACCTTCCATATGGGCGTGGTAGGCGCCGCTGTTGCGACCGTCATCGCCCAGGGTGTATCGGCTGTGCTGTGTATTATCTATATATTGAAGAGCGTGCCGATCCTGATTCCGGAAAAACGGCATTTCCAGATCGAAGCATCCCTGATGAAGGAACTCGCCGGCCAGGGCTTCGCGATGGCGTTAATGGGCTCCATCGTCTCTGTCGGTTCCATCATCCTGCAGTCCGGCATCAACAGCCTGGGCAAGGAGATCATCGCCGGCCACGTTGCCGCAAGAAAGATCTACATGATCTGCAACCTGCCGTTTATCTCCATGGGCGTTGCCGTAAGCACCTTCATCTCCCAGAACAAAGGCGCCAACCAGGGCGGCAGAATTCTGCGTGCCATCAAGGATGCCTATATCTATGACTTTGTCATGGCCGGCGTCATTTCCGCCATTCTGTTTACATCCGCACCTGCACTGGTCAAGCTGATTTCCGGTTCCACCAACCCGGTCATCCTTGGCAATGGCTCCAAGATGCTGTATATCGTTGGCCCGTTCTACGCTGTACTGGGTGTATTGATGCAGACAAGGTTTGCCCTGCAGGGCCTTGGCTCCAAGCTGATCCCGATGATCTCATCGGTGATTGAGCTCATCGGCAAGATCCTGTTTGTGGCTGTCTTCATCCCCCGCTTCCAGTATGACGCGGTCGTCTGGTGCGAACCGCTGATCTGGGTTGCCATGACTGCTCAGCTGCTGTACGCATTCAATACGAACAGGTATGTCGTAGAAACAAGACAGAAGCTCAAAACAGCAATCTGACCCTTCAGGCACAGCGATATGCTGTGCTTTTTTATCGAGCAGGGTTCATATACACCCTGTTTCACAACCCATTCAGTCAGCCTGTATTCATGGTATGATTACAGCAGTTAAGGAGAACTGCAATGAGAAAAGATTTTGGCAAGAAGACCATCATTACGCCCCTTCCGGTGGTGATGATCGGTACCTACGATGAAAACGGAGTCCCCAACTGCATGAATGCAGCATGGTGCACGCAATGTGACAGCAATCAGTTCATGATTTCCCTGTCCGCCCATAAGACAACCGACAACCTGAAACTGAAACAGGCATTTACCCTTTCCTTTGCGACAGTGGATACCATTGAAGCAAGCGATTACTTCGGCATTGAAAGCGGCCGCAAGGTCAACAAGATTGAAAAGGCCGGCTTCCACGCCGTCAGAAGTGCGTATGTCGACGCTCCGTTATTTGAAGAGTATCCGCTGACCCTGGAGTGCAGAGTTGTTGATCTCAAGGATGACGAGGGTGATTACCTGCTCATCGGCGAAACCGTAAACATGAGCGTGGATGAATCCATTCTGACCGATGGAAAGGTAGATCTTGGCAAGCTGAAGCCGGTCATGTTCGATTCTGCCATGAATAAATACCGGGTCATTGGCGAGGTGACTGCGGATGCCTTCTCCTGCGGTCTGAAGTTCAGATGAGCATTCAGGATGTTGCCGCGTATTTTGATGGCCAGGCAGCTTCGTGGGATGCCCGCATGGTCCGCAATGATAAGATTCTGAACATCATTCTCGATACTGCCGGCATCAAGGCCGGAATGGATGTTCTGGACATTGCCTGCGGCACCGGTGTGCTGCTGCCGGACTATCAGAAGCGGCAGGTCCATTCAGTCACTGCGATTGACCTTTCGCCCGGCATGATCGCCCAGGCGAAGAAGAAATATCCGGATGTCTGTTTTCTTGTCGGTGATGCCGCAAAGGCAGATTATGGACAGTTGTTTGACGCAGCTGTCGTATATAACGCCCTGCCCCACTTCGAAGATCCATCAGAACTGATCGCTCATACCGTACGGTATCTGAAGCAGGGCGGCCGCCTGACCATTGCCCACGGCAGCAGCCGTGAAACCGTCAACGCCCGCCATCGTAACAGCGGAATTTCTCAGCCGCTGATGAAGGCGGAAGAACTGGCTGACATCATGCGAGCATATCTCACGGTGACTGACATTCTTTCCAATGAAGAGATGTATCTGGTTTCCGGATATCTGATATGAAAAAAGGAGATTCCCTGATCTCCTTTTTGCTTGCCTTGGGTGCGCATTTTTCTTATGACCTTACAGGCCGTTATGCACATCGGCGGCGATCCTGCCGCTGTAGGCGGCATAGATCACATCCTCCGCAATCCCGGCCAGAGCGCCGCATGCTTCCATCTTCTGAATCAGATCATCATACACTTCCCCGCTATCCTGGTACATGCCGCGGTCATTGTAGAAACGGATCAGCTCATATGCTTCTTCCTGAAAGCCTTCATCATAGCTTCTTTCTTTTAAACTGTTCTTTCTGTCTTCCATTTCCTGCAGCTGTTTCAGATCAATCATCAGCCGCAGCTGCCGGGTGTCTTCTCTTTGCAGCACCCGCAGGAAGCTCTCTCTTTTCTCCCTGCTCATCAGCATCCCCGTCAGGATGACAAAGTCTTCCAGGGCATCTTTCTTCATGGTTCCCACACTTGCTTCCAGCTCCTTGATGAATTCTTCTCTGTTCATGCTTCACCTCCGGTAAGACCAGTGTATCACCTGCCTTGTTTCTTTCTGTCCCTATTCAGGACCACAAAAGAGAAAACTGCATGATGCTGGTCGTAAACAGGATTCAGATTCCGGTACAGCATCCTTGTGCCAGGAGGCTGTTCAAGCCCGCAAATGTGAAATTTCCTGTGACCATGGTTCGAGTAAACATACATGCAGAAAAGCAAAGGGCGGCCAAAGCCGCCTTTTGCTGTCAGTATATGATTACCGCATTGCGGAGTTTATGCCAGACATTGGTAAATGTTGCCCAGTCTTTCCAGCCATAGCCGCGGTATGGGTCAACAATCAGGAATTCCTGTGTTTCACTGTTATATGCAGAAAGGATACATACATGATCATGATCCATATGCGCACCCCAGCTTTCCTGCATCACATCCGTATTCACAAAACCGGACGTCACCCAGACAATCACAATATTGCCGTCCAGCAGATACCTGACAAGTTCTTCATCCGAGCATTTCGAGATGTCGGCGGCATGGCCGTATCTGTTCATCCATTCCGTAAACGCCGGCGGCAGGATCAGGGATACTGCACCGGGAATACGTGTCCACGGGCTGCCGACAAAGCCTTTGTTGGGATCATAATCGTCATACGGCATCTGGTTCAGAAACGTCACGTAATCCATCTCCTTCGCATAACCCTTGATCCATAACCCGGTCAGCCCGACAGCGCCTTCACAGCCCAGCGGAGCGTTATAGTCCATCTGGTTGATATAGTACTCCTGTGGGATTTCAACCATTGCGGTCTGCAGGCATCCGGTGATTTCCGAGAAACAGTACGGCCTGTCATTGATCGTATGGACGCCTTTGAACATAGCCCCGGTTACATAATCAAAGAAATATGTCCCGACATGGTTTTTATACCAGCCATGCTGCATGTGGCCTTCACGGTCATAACGAACCCATTTGCCGTTGGTGGATCCCGGCTTTTCTTTCTGGAACACATATGGAAGGTAAACTTCTTTGTTGACCGCTCTGGCCCCCTGCTGAACGGCATCCAGCCAGTACCAGGCATCCGATTCCGGATCATAGATCTCCCTGCCCCTGAATGCAGGATCTTTCAGCAGGTATCCCTGACGGATTCCTTTTTCATACCAGAATTCATCAATCCAGGAAAGGTCTGCCAGAGCCGTTCCGGTCACTTCATCAAAGCAGCCGAGATATTCTCCATCAAGGGCGATATTCATGCCTTTTGCCATGGCACCTGTTTCAGACTGATAATAATACCAGTTTCCTGTTTCTGAGCAGAATTGTCCTTTTACCATTTTGCCTTCGGCATCATAGCGCACCCACTTGCCATCCGTAGAACCAGCCGGCTCGTCGCGGTACAGATACGGCATCCACACTTCTTTATCAACGGCCTTTGCACCGTCTTTCTCAGCATCCAGCCAGTACCAGGCATCCGATTCCGGATCATAGATCTCTCTGCCCCTGACACTTCCAAGTCCGGAAACGCAGTTTTCATCATCGGCAGTACCCAGACGGATTCCCTCCTCATACCAGTAGGCAGATCCATCCTCTTCATACCAGCCGTTCAGAATGGTTTCCTGAGGATCTGTTTCTTCCTCTGTACCGGGTTCAGGGTTTTCAGGTTCCGGGTCTTCCGGTTCCTCTGCGGGTTCCTCAGTATCTTCTGTTACCTCAGGCTGGGATGCACTGCTTTCCGAAATTTCCGCTTCATCAGTAATACCGGTTTCTTCCGCAGCAGTTTCCGTCATGCCCATCAAGAAGGCATATACCACCGCCAGCACGAGCAGCTTCATCCATCTCATCACTGTTCACCCATCCTGTCCTTCAAGACACCTGTCAGCTCATCAAACTCGTACTCAATGCCATCGATGGTCTGTCTTCCCTTGAGCATTGCTCCGGTGATCTCATCATAGTAATAGACATTGTGGATCTGGTCTGGATACTCAAATGCCGTATAATCTTCAACCTTCAGCCAGCCCTTGATCATTTTGCCGTTCTGGTCATATCTGACCCATTTTCCTTCTGTGCTGCCGGGTTTTTCATTCTGGTAAATGTAGGGAATCCATACCTCTTTACTCGTCGCCTTTTTCCCTACACTGTCGGCATCCAGCCAATACCATCCGTCTGATTCCGGATCATAGATTTCCCTTCCCCGTTCGATATTGAACAGCCTGTCTGTAATGTTACGAGGATCGCCGTATAAACCCTGCCGCTTCCCGTTTTCAAACCAGTATTCTCCCTGGTTCCATCGGCAGAAGCCGAATACCCGGCATGCCGCAGGGTCATCGGTCACAACCTGAACAGTCACGGCGTCATAATTTCCCTGTTCATCCCTTGCGAA
>JAFWCP010000560.1 GCA_017536845.1 Solobacterium sp.
TCAATGTTGATGAGGTCGGTTTCCAGCCTTCTGAGGTTTTCGGTGAATAAGGCTTCGTCTTCAGGGTATGTCTTGACCAGCCAGTCCTTGATATCCTTGGCAATGGAAAGCATCGAAATCGGATCGTTCCAGAGATACAGGTCCAGAGTATCCGTATCCACCTGCCGGAAGGCGTCTGAGCGGTAATAAGGGCTTTCGATGTATGTGACATCACCGTCCGTCACCACCTGCGTATAGCGCTGAAAACGGTAGACGGCATTCAGGGTGGACAGGTCATACATCTGTGCCCCGGAATTGACAATCAGGTTCTGGTTGACCGTCAGATACGGTTCCAGCGTGCCGATATGGAAGAAGACGATGCTGTTGGAAAGGATTTCCTCGGCGTCTTCAGACAGTACGGCCCTCTGGACAATGCAGTTTTCATCCTGCACGGGCAGGGCATCAATCTGTGATCCGGAAAGGTAATCAATCAGGAAACGGATCGGATAGACGGTATAGGCAACCTTCGTGCGGACCGGCTTGCAGCCGTATATATTCATCGTGACGGCCAAAACCATCAGCAGCTTCAGGAATTTCTTTTTCATGGCTCCTCCTCAGGATTGCGCGTGATGAGCTGATTGCGCTGAACAGTATTATATCAAATCTTGAACACCCTATCCTGACATTCTCGCCAATACCCCTCTTCCTTGAGCGAGACGACGGTATTCATGGTGACGATCAGATGGTCGATCACTTCAATATCCAGAAGCATTCCGCGCTGCAGGAACGAGGTCGTCAGGGCCAGGTCGTTTTCGGAAGGCACGATTGACCCGCCGGGATGGTTATGGGCCAGGACGATGGCTGATGCCCCGCACAGGATTGCCTCCTTGAAGACCTCCTGCACATCAATGCTCGTATGGTGGCGGGTGCCGGAAAACGGGGTCTGCGTCTGGATGATGCCGAAACCGGCATTGAGATAGAGAACCGTGAAGTTCTCCGTCTCGCGGCAGCCGATCTCCTGGATCAGCCATTTCTTCACGGAAGAATCGCCCAGGTCATAGCGCCGCTTCATCGTATCTTCATAGCTGACCCGCCGGCTCAGTTCAAAGACGCTGCGGATCTGCAGGGCCTTGACCTTTGAAATGCCTTCGATTTCACACAGGACAGACTGGGGCATGCGGCTCAGGTTGCCGATGCCGCCTGCCCTGTTCAGAATTTCATCGGCCACTTCAAGGGCGGATTTCCCGCGCGTGCCGGAGCCGATCATAACCGCCAGAAGCTCGCGGTTGCTTAAGGAACGGATGCCGTTGAGCAGGGCCTTTTCCCGCGGCATTTCCGATGTCGGTAGTTCTTTGATTTTGCTCATAATGATAATCCTCCGCTATCTATATAGTCAGAAAGATTTCAAAAGACGCAAAACTCCCGAAAAAAAGCAAAAGGCCGCAGATGCGGCCGCCCGGCTTCAGCTCAGCCAGGGAAAATGAATGGCGGATGTACCGTCAATGCCAAGCACCGCAGCCAGCATTGAAAGCATGATCAGCAGGAAGACACAGCGGCCGATCGACCAGTTCTTCTTCGTCAGAAGATGGTAGCACAGCCATGTCACAAGCAGGGCCGCCAGTCCGGGCAAAAGCTGCATCAGGCCGTCAAAGGGAATGGTCCCCTTGTTCAGCATGGCACCATCCGGCATGGACCTGGTCTGCAGGACGATCAGCGCACCGATGGTGAAGACGCCGGCAATTCTTGCCGCCCGTTTGAGCCGGTCCTGATTACGGGAAACAATCTCCACCGCCCTGACGCCGCGGGCATACCCGAAGCGGATCAGCCAGAGCCTTAACAGTACCTGGACAAAGACCAGCAGGGCGCCATAAAGGCACAGGATTCCGATCCCGCCGCCGGAAAGCGAAATCATGATTGCCGCAAGCAGCGGTACCAGCATGGCGCTGTAGAGCACCTTGCTCAGGCCGCTGCAGACAGCCGCGGCTGCCGTTCTGACCGAACGGATGGTCTCAAGGTCTGCCTTTTCCTGTTCCAGCGAGAGCACGACACCCATTGCCAGGGTGCTGAAGATGCCGCCGGTGCGGACATATTCCAGGTTATGGCCCAGGGCCAAAGCAAGGTCCTCATGGTTGTCGTGGATCCTTTCCAGAGCCGGCTTGATGGCATAGCACCAGCCGATGGATTCGCCGGTTTCGGCATTGTCGCCGCTGCGGACCAGCAGCGAACGCAGCGCGACTTTCCTTAAAAGCCTGTTATCGAGCGGATACGCTTCGTTCTTATTGGTATAAGCACCTGTTCCTACCACCATTTTCCGCTTCCTCCTGTCTTCTTTTCGACCGGCTGGGCCGTGTCAGAAGACTGATAATCATACATTGCAAAACCGATGCCCAGCACGATCACAATCGCGCTGAAAGCAGTATTTCCGGAAATGCTCATCAGCATTGCCATCGCCGCCGTGCCGATCCAGAAAGCCCCGGATACGTTTTTCAGAGAAATATTCCTCAGCAATACCGCCAGGCCGATGCAGGGCAGCAGGGATGCGGCAATGCGCAGTCCGCTGATCAGCCAGCCGTAATCGGCCGCAAAGGCATCGACATCCATGTCGGCATGCCCCACCAGCAATACCCCGCAGACGGCATACACGATGCCGCTGACAAGCATGGGGCCGATCAGGGAGACTGTCAGTTTCCCTTCATCCGCCTTTTCCGCCGCGCTTCTTGCCAGGGGCAGAAAAGCGATGCCGGCGATTTCACATAACGCGTTAGCGCCATAGCCAACCATGGCAAAGGCCATGGCGGCAGCCGCCGCCGAAGCGGTGTCCATCTTGTTAACGATGGCGAAGATGACCGCCATCATCGCCGCAAAAGCCATGCCGTTGCGGCTGTGGTTGACATCGGTCATGGTGTCACGGACAATCGCTGCGGTTTCAAGAACCGCGCCGACCGCCATGCCGGATGTGACATTCCCCATGGCCGCCCCGAGCAAACCGCACAGGATCAAAGGCCTCTGCAGGATGCCGAACAGTCCGTACTGTCCGCAGCCGGCGAAAAACAGCACGGCTGCAATCAGGCCAGTATTCATAACGTGTTTCCTCCTTGCTATTTCATATAAGCCGCTGCCTTCTGTGCGAACCTGAGACGTTCATGTTCCGCGCAGTTGCTCAGGGTTGTTAATGCCGAGAAGATCTTCAGCTTCTCATCCGTGGTATAGGTATCATCCTTCTCGATTTTCAGGATGGTCGGGCGCATGGCGTCAAGCAGCTCGATTTCGCTGAACTTTTCGCAGCCTCGCATGGCCTTGAAGAACATGGCCCCGGTTGAAGGATCATGCCCGGCCATCAGAGGAAGTCCTCCTCTTCCTTCACTGCCTTTACGATGACGGTTTCCTTTTCCGCATCCGCCTTTTCGATCAGCTTTTCATAGTCAAAGCGCCTTTAGAACA
>JAFWCP010000561.1 GCA_017536845.1 Solobacterium sp.
CGGCGGAATGCCTTTTGCCTGCATATATGCCGCTGCCCGGGCGGAGGCTTCGGGATGATTGCGGCTGACGTCGCAGCCCGGGACATACCAGATCATATCCCCTCCTCAGAAGCGTTCGACAACCTGGAAGATGTAGAACTTCAGATAGCTTGTTTCATCCCGCTGCCAGAGAATCGGATGGTCACCGTTCTGCTGGGTGACGGAAATCTGCCTCAGGATGACCTGTTCTTTTTCTGTTGCTTCCTTCAGCATCTCTTCAAACAGCGCAGTTTCCATATACCGGGAACAGGAACAGGTGGCCAGATACCCGTCCTTGCGCAGCAGGTTCATGGCCCTGGCATTGATGCTGAGATAGCCCTGGTAGGCGTGGTCCACCGTCCTTCTGGATTTGGTAAAGGCAGGCGGATCAAGGATGATCAGGTCATAGTCCCCCTGTTTCAGGGTATCCAGATACGCAAAGACATCAGCCTGCTGAAACGTGATATTGGTTAAGGCATTATGCCCGGCATTGCGCTTTGCCTGTTCCAGAGCAGTCATGGAGATATCCACTGCCGTCACCTGGGCGGCATTTCCCAGCGCGGCGTTAAGCGCAAAGCCGCCGGTATGGCTGAAGCAGTCGAGCACTTTCTTTCCTGCCGCAATCCCCCTTATCAGCAAGCGGTTGGACTTCTGGTCCAGGAAGTAGCCGGTTTTCTGGCCGTTTTCTATGTCCACTTCCAGTTTCAGGCCGTTTTCGGAAATCAGCTTGACCGTTTCCCCTTTGGGTCCAAAGAACCCCTGGTAAAGGGGCAGGCCTTCTTTTTCCCTTGCCTTGAGGTCATTGCGTTCATAGATGTATGCAACCCCGTCATCCTTCAAAAGCTTTAACAGAAGGCCATAGACCATCTCCCTGCGCTGTTCAAAACCGGCAGCGGTGATCTGGGTGACAAGGGTATCGTTGTATCTGTCAGCAAGCAGGCCGCTTAAACCGTCCGCTTCGCCGTATACCATGCGGCAGTTGTCGAAGTTATCCCCCATGATCGTCCGACGGTAATCAATGGCAGTGCGCAGCCTGGCTTCAAAGAAGGCTTCATCAAGTTCTTCCTGATGGCTGGCCAGGATACGTACGGCAATATGGCTGACAGCACTGTAAAACCCGCTGGCGATGAATTCCCCTGTTTCCGAGAAGATGGAGACCGGGTCGCCGTCAGAGCAGCCATCGGCAGATACCAGGTTGTTGCGGTACATCCACGGCTGGCCGGCTTTGAGGAAGCCCTCGCCTTTTTCACTTACAATGACCCGTTTCATCAGCGAAAGCTCCTGATCCAGTTCAAAAGGGAATCTCTGTAGACATTGGCTGCGACGTCACGCTTCATCTGGTCGGTGACCGTGCCATTCCTGGCCATCTTTGCAAGGATGCCGGCCTGCAGCTGTTCAACGGTCATCTCTTCATAGGGGATGTCGAATTCCTTTGCTTCGACAGTGACTTCTTTCTTTTCTTCCGGTTTTACGGCGATGGGTGCCGGGGCAGCAATGACCACGTCTTCGGACAGATAGATTTCACCGCCGTGCGGGGCAATCGTCAGATCCGCTTCACCGTCTTTTGCAGTCACAGCCTCACCGCTGAATACACCCTTCCAGGTTCCTGTCCCCAGGCCCCTGACATGGACGGCAGCGGCGGCATCCTGGTTGTTGACGGCAACGATGGCTGTCTGCGTTTCGGTGCAGCGGGCAAAGACATACTGCCCGGTTGTCAGTGCCAGTTCCCTGTATGTGCCTTCGGAAAGGGCAGGAACTGTGCGGTGCAGGCGGCCCAGGGCCTTGATCCAGGGATAGTATGGATTGTCATCCCTGAAGTCAGACAGCTTCAGGGCAGGCCTCAGGGAATCATCCGACCAGCGTTCCTTCTTCCCTTCAATGCCGTATTCGGATCCATAGTATACGGAAGGAATGCCGGGCAGTGTGTACAGCAGGATGTGGACAGGGACAAAATCAGCTTTCCGGTTCAGGCGGCTGATGATCCGTTCCACATCGTGGTTGTCCACGAACAGATACAGCCTGCCGATGCCCATGTCGCTCTGCCTTTTCAGCGTGTGGGCGATTTCAAAATAGTTGTGGTCATTGTGGGCCGACCAGAAGGCCTTGTTCATCGCGTAATTGGTGACGCTGTGCAGCATCCGGTCATTCACCCAGCGGTTATATTCGCCATGGATGACCTCACCCAGCAGGAAGAAGTCTTCCTTAACCTCATCAGCCAGCCTGCGCAGACATTCCATGAAGCCAAAATCAAGCACATCGGCCGCATCCAGCCGCAGGCCGTCTATATCAAAGGTCTTCACCCAGAAGCGGATGACATCGCAGAGATACTGCTGAACTTCCGGATTCTTCTGGTTGAGCCTGGGCAGGATGTTGTATCCGCCCCAGCTTTCATAGGAAAACCCGTCATTGAATTCGTTATTGCCATAAAAGTTCACATTGCAGTACCAGCTGACATACGGGGAGTTTTCCCGGTTTTTCAGGATGTCCTGAAACGCGAAAAAGCCCCGGCCGGTGTGGTTGAAGACACCGTCAAAAATAACCCGGATGCCGGCCTTGTGAGCCTTGCGCACAAAACGGACAAGATCTTCATTGGTGCCCAGACGGCTGTCAAGACGACGGTAATCCACCGTTTCATAGCCATGCCCTTCCGATTCGAACAACGGGCCGATGTACAGGGCATCCACGCCCATTTCCTGCATGTGGCCGATCCAGGGATCCAGATCCTTCAGCCGGGATACCGGCTCGCCAAAGCTGTTTTTCTTCGGCGCCCCCAGCAGGCCAAGGGGATAAATATGATAAAACACTGCCTTTTCATACCAGCGCATTCTGTTTCCTCCTGTTTCATCTGCGGCATTTAAAACCCGCCGCACTGCGACGGGCATAGTATCACGATTCAAGTTCTCCTGTCCAGTTGATAATACCGCCGAGATTGTAAACATTCTCATAACCGATATTCATCAGCAGCCGGCAGGCCCTGGCAGAGCGCCTTCCGTTGGTGCTGTAGACAAAGATGATCTGCCGCAGATTGCGGATATTGCTGCTGGCATAGAGGATGATGTCATCCTCCTGCAGGTTGATTGCTCCCGGGATGTGGCCGTTGAAATAGTCTTCCTGTTTTCTGACATCCAGGACAACCGCCATGTTGTTGACGATGCCTTCTTCCGCTTCATCCATCGTCAGGTTTTTCACTTCCGCGCTGATCCTCAGCCTTTCCTGCCGGGTCGGGTTCTCCTTGGGCATTTCCTTTCTCTGAAAACCGTCCAGGAAGGATCCCATAGAGGCGGTATCTTCTTCCTTTGCACGCGGCGCGATATGCAGCCTGTCATCATTTGCCATACATGTAAACCTCCGTCTGCACCATTCTATCTTATGCGGCAGAAAAGGACAATCGGAAAAGATGAGATGTGGATGATTTTTAACAGTTATAAACTGAAGTCAGAAAAAAAGGCCTTCCGGCCTTTCTGGGATTATTTCATGCTTAAGACGATTTCCCTGACCTCGTCCTCGGTCAGACCATGGCCGGGATTCGTCAGAGCATAGGTAATGGAATAGGAACTGTCACCGTCTGTCCATGTAGCGATGTGGATGGTGTCGTTGACGCCGGATATATGGACGATGATATTGTCCATGATGACATCCTTCTGCTGGCTGTAGTCCGCATAGACGCCGGAAACATTGTCATTGCCGTTGCCCTTGCGGATGACAAGGTCATTGTCATCTCTCTGATAGGTTACTTCCACGACATCATCCAGATAGCTGATTTCGGAAATTTCCTCAAAGCCTTCAATGGTCTGGTCCGGGGTTTCAAAGCCGCCTTCAACACCGGCCGCTTCAACAGCCTGGCTGACGTCTTCCGCCTGAGTCCAGGGATTTTCATGGACAACCACTTCCTGCTGCTGGTCATTGTTCTGAACCGGTGCTGCAGAACCGGGATTGTTCTGGGCAGAAGAAACTGCTGCCGCGGAAGAGCCGGCCTTGGAACATCCGGCAAAAAGCAGAGCTGCCGTACTGACGGCGATCATCATTTTTTTCATCATTTGCAATCTCCTTATTAACGATTTGTATTGTCTCACATTTCATGGTTTATTCATAGCTTGCCCGAAGGGTTTCCGCCTGTTTTTCAAGAATCTTAATCTGTTCGTAAAGATCATTCATCTGTTGTGACGCTCCTTCATACCACGCGTCATAGAACTGTCTGTTTTCGGCTGTCACCCGGCGTCCGTTTTCCAGGTCCGTGATTGTAACATTGCGGGTAAACAGGCTTTCGGTGATTGACCGGAAGTACTGTTCGGTAAAGGTCATACCGGAACTGCCGCTGTCCATCAGCAGGACAAGATTGCCGCCGTGCGCATAGCAGTTCAGGATCTTGTCCACATACCCGCCGGAATAATAGCCGATGCCCCCGATGACCCAGGGATTGGCCCCTTCATCCGCAAAACTGATTTCGTCTCTGTCAATGCCGCGGAAGATCGCATAGTAGACGTTGTTCTCACGCATGACTTCATCATAACGTTCGGCATAGACACCCGGTTCAAAGCAGATGGTATCCGGCAGTCCCAGCCCTCTTTCGTTCATGGTCGCCCTTACATCATCCAGGGTCTTCTGCAGGTTCCTGACCCCGTCAAAGCGAAGCGCGGTCCGATAGCCCTGCCAGATCAGGTCGTTGACAGTCTCAGCTGACATGGCGCCTTCATCCCCGGGCAGCCTGTCTTCGCTGAAGGCGAGAAGGCAGATGATATTGTACTGGTCAAACAAGGGTTTGATCGTTTCCGCAAAATCCGCCGGCGGATCCAGAAAGACATATTCAAAACAGCCCCGGCCTTCAAAACTGCCCTCGATATCTTCAATCTCTGCCTGCAGATTGCTGATCTGCCGTTCAATGACACTGATTTCTTCGTTGATTTCATGAGTTTCTCTGTCCGATCTGCCGTCCAGTGAACGGGCAAAAAGAAAAAGACCGCCAAATACCGCAATCAGAACAAGCGGCAGTATCAGATGCAGAATTCCAAATCCTCTTTCTTCATTTTCCGGCATGCCGTATCCTCCTTGGCCATCTTCTATTATACCTTTTTTAAGACTTTCTTCAGCGATGAAATTGTTCACCGCATATTCACGTGTGCGTGCTATGATGGTTTTCGTTCAAAAAGGAGAGTTTATGCGATCAACTGCAGTGATATTACTGAACCTTTGCCTGCTTGCCGGCTGTGCCGCACCGTCCGTTTCTTCTTCAACGGAATCGGAAAGTGCAGCATCTGTTAACAAGGACAACCAGATCAAGGCGGATATGCGGGCCTACCGTTGGCTCGATGACGATGATCCTGCCTTTCTCTATATGACCATGGCCCGCTCCAACCGTTTCTATGATGAAGGCGGCACCGGCATCCTGTACTATGGCTATGCCGGCTGTGAATACTGTGAAAGGGCTGTCCCTGTACTCAACGCGGCGGCCAAGGACGTCGGCATCGAGGTCTTTTATGTCAATGTCTATGAAGACATCCGCACCGATGAAGACGTCAGCGCGATGCTGAAGAACCTGGAGCCGGCAATGAAACGGGAAGTCAACCCGGAAACCGGCGAAGAAGAACCGGTCATGTATACCCCGGAGGTCGTTGCGCTCAAAGACGGCGTGATTGTCGGCCACCACACCGCCCTGGTGGACGAATATATCATTACCGATGAAGAAAGCCAGATGAACGATGCCGAAAAAGAGCATCTGACGCAGATTTACAAGAACCTGTTTTCTTTGATCCGCTGAATGTAGTATGATTTTTGAAAGGAGAAACACAATATGGCAGACATCAACATTGAAGCGTATGTTCAGAAGGTAGTCGACTATGTCAAAAAGGCACCGGAGAAGCTGAAGGAAATCACCGCCAGCAACGAAACCCTGAAGAAGTTCCTGGGCGATGACGGCAAGCTTTCAAAGGATGACCTCGACAGAGTCATGACAGCCGTCAAGGCTTCCGCCGCTGTCAAGGCAGTGCTGGGCGAAGACGGAAAGCTCGACAAGGAAGACCTTGCCCGCCTGGGCAATGAGGCCAGAGAACTTGGCGAAAACCTCTTCGGCAAGGCCAAAAACCTCTTCGGCAAATAAGCTTCATCCGCCAACCGGACGCAAACGTCCGGTTTTTTATTCAAATTGCCGTTCATTTCTTTCGCGATATGGTAAAATCTCACAGGGAGCAATTATGACTGCGAAAAGGAACTATAAGAGGAAAAGAAAAAGAAGGCTGAAAAAGGGAGCGAAGATCTTCCTGACCGCCCTTGGCGCTGTATTCTGCGTCATTCTGTTATGTGTGCTTCTTAACAGATATACGCTGGACCTGCAGCTGACAGGACCGGAAACGGTCTATGTGGAATACGGCCAGCCGTATGAAGAACAAGGTGCAGCCGCTGCGGCAAAAGGATCGACGCTGTTTTTCATCACCCGCCATCCTGATGTAGTCATCCAGGGAGAAGTCGGTTCGGAAATCGGCACATATACGCTGACTTACCGGACAGAATTCAAAAAAGACGCGGTTGAGAAAACCAGAACCGTCATCGTTCAGGATACAACCCCGCCGGAGATCAGCCTGCATACCAATCCGGATTACTACACCCTGCCCAATACGGCATATGAAGAGGAAGGCTACACCGCCTATGACCTTCATGACCAGGATCTGACCGAACAGGTTGTCCGCGAAGAAACCGATGGAAAGGTTCTCTATACCGTCACCGATTACAGCGGCAATACGGCCACCGTGGAACGGCCGATTGTCTATAACGACCCTGTCCCGCCTGAGATCTTCCTTTCCGGCGGCGATGAAATCGTCTGCATCAACGGCGAGGAGTTCCACGACAGCTACTATGCCGAAGACAACGTGGACGGCAATATTACCGAACGCGTCAATGTGGAAGGAAACCTCGACACCAGTACCGACGGCGACTACACCCTTGTCTATACCGTCAGGGACAGCTATGACAACGAAGCCCGCGTCGAGCGGACCGTGCATGTTGTCACAAGGCCAGCTCAGACCGACGGCTATCATGATGCCAAGACAATCTACCTGACCTTTGACGACGGGCCATGGAAATATACCGATGAACTGCTTGATATTCTGGCCAGGTACAACGTCAAGGCCACCTTCTTTGTCACAGGGGCCTATCCGGACTATTACTACTGCATCAAAAAAGAGGCTGAACAGGGACATACCGTTGCTGTTCATACAGCCACTCACGATTATGCGAAGATCTATGCCAGCCAGGATGCCTACTGGGCTGACTTCGACCGTATGAACGCAATCATTGAAGAACAGACCGGCCAGCGGACGACGATGTTCCGCTTCCCCGGCGGTTCCTCCAACACCATTTCCGCCAACTACTCTAAAGGTGTCATGTCAAGGCTTGTCAATGACGCAGCCTTAAAAGGCTACCAGTACTTTGACTGGAATATCTCCAGCGGCGATGCCGGGGAAACCACCGACACCCAGCGGGTCTACCAGAATGTCATCAACGGCATCCAGAGACAGACCAATGCAGGGCTTGCATCTATGGTCCTCCAGCATGATATCAAAGCCTTCTCCATCAACGCGGTGGAAGACATCATCAAATGGGGCCTGGAAAACGGCTATACGTTCAAGGCCATCACGCCGACCACCTTCGGCGCCCACCATGGCGTCAACAACTGATACGAATAAAACACGGTTCAGCGCCGTGTTTTTTACGTAATATGAAAACGGAAGAGCGATGCCCCTCCGCGTTTCAGAACCGATTATTCAATGACGCAGACAAAGTCGTTCTTGCGTTCCTTTGCGGCCGGCTTTTCCCCTGCCGGATGGCCCAGGATCACAAAGCCGATGCCTTCATAGTCGCCCTCGATCCCGGCGTCCGCAAGCAGCTGCTTTCCTTCCGGGGAAGCGAAGACTTCTTTGGCACGATGGATCCAGCAGGAACCAAGGCCCAGCGCACTTGCCGCATTCAGCATGTTGCCGATGACGAGCGAGCCGTCGTACAGGTATGTTCCGACTGCCTTATCAGCCAGCACTGCCGCCACGACCGGGGCGCCGTAGAACGGATCCATATCCGCGTTCATGACCGCCGCATTGAGTTTTGACAGCCGATCCCTGATTTCCTTGTTTTTGACAACCAGGATCCGTCCGGACTGTCTGCCCATGCCGCTGGGTGCGTATGTGCCGGCCTTTGTGATCAGGTCGATGTCCGCATCCAGAACCTCTTCGTCCGTATAGCTGCGGCAGCTTCTTCTGGCAATCATGTTCCTGATTGCGCAGGGAACCAGCAACTTGGTGCCGGTAAGCCTTTCATAGGCTTCCAGGTACTTGGCAATGGTCTTGTCGATGACATCCTGCGGCAGGCGGTAATCACTGTCGGGATTGGCCTTGAGCCAGTCTCT
Source organism: Solobacterium sp. (assembly GCA_017536845.1). Next base: position 8,408 of record JAFWCP010000561.1, read on the forward strand.
GACAAACTGTTTGTCAAAGGAAGGCTGGCCATGTCCCTTTTCATAGCCGGCCAGCGGCCAGAAACGGGAAGAATCCGGCGTCAGCATTTCATCGCCCAGGACGACCTCACCGTTTTCGTTGAGGCCGAATTCAAACTTTGTATCAGCAATGATGATGCCCCTGGACAGCGCATAATCCGCGCATTTCTTGTACAGGGCAATCGTGTTGTCTCTTAACTGCTCAGCATATTCTCTGCCCTTGCCCGGGAAGATCTTTTCCAGTACGTCAACTGACTGTTCGAAGCTGATGTTCTCATCGTGGTCGCCGATTTCCGCCTTGGTCGAAGGGGTGTAGATCGGCTCCGGCAGCTTTTCGCATTCCTGCAGCCCGGACGGCAGTTCAATGCCGCACACCGTGCCGTTTTTCTGATAGCTGGCCCAGCCGCTGCCGGTGATATAGCCGCGGACGATGCACTCGATCGGCAGCATCGTCAGCTTTCTGCAAAGCATGGAATTCCCGTCGAATTCGGCGCTGCGGAAGAATTCCGGCATGTCCTTGACATCGGTCGAAATCATATGATTGGGAATGATATCCTTTGTCAGGTCAAACCAGAAGGCCGACATCTTTGTTAAGACGGTTCCCTTGTGGTTCACCTTGTTCTTCAGAATCACATCAAATGCCGAAATGCGGTCTGTTGCCCGCATGACCAGGGCATCGCCCAGATCATAAATCTCACGGACTTTTCCTTCTTTGACAGGTGCGTACTCTTTCATACAGTTCTCCTTTGTTTTTTTAACGCAAATATGATATCACTGATCTTTTTTTTCACAAGGAAAAACGCCTGCGGATCACTTCTCCTGCTCCTCTTTGCCATAGTCACGGATGCCGATCTGGTCAAAGTAATGCCTGAGCCTTGCCTCATAGGCGACATTGCTCAAGGAATAAAAATGCATATGCGCAATTTCCTTCGGCAGATAGGCCTGCTCGACATAATGGTTGGGATAGTCATGGGGATACAGATAGCCGATGCCCCTGTCCAGCTTTGCCGCCCCGGCGTAATGGGCATCCTGCAGATACGGCGGAATCCGGAGATTGCCGCTTTTTTCCACTTCCGCAAGCGCCTTGAAGATCCCGGCACTGGCCGCATTCGACTTGGGGGCACAGGCCACATAGGCAGCTGCCTGGGCAAGGATGATCTGTCCTTCCGGCATGCCCACCCTTTCCACCGCCAGCGAAGCACTGACGGCAATCTCGAGCGCCCTTGGATCGGCGTTGCCGACATCCTCGGAAGCGGCGATCATGATCCGGCGGGCAATAAAGCGGGGGTCCTCACCGGCCGCGCACATCCTGGCCAGATAATACAGGGCTGCGTCCGGATCGCTGCCGCGCATGGATTTGATGAAGGCCGATATCATGTCATAGTGGCTGTCGCCGTCCCAATCATAGTGGATGGAACGTTTCTGCGTGCATTCCCGGGCCGTTTCCAGGTCGATATGGATATACCCGTCATCGCCCCGGTCAGAGGTCAGCACGGCCAGCTCAATGGCGTTATAGGCGCTGCGTGCGTCCCCGTCCGCCGCATCCGCCAGAAAGGCCATTGCTTCCTCGGTCATCGTGACCCGCTTTGCGGCCACCCCGCGCACCGGATCTTCCAGGGCCCGCTTCATCAGCACCATGATCTCTGCCGCGGTCAGCGGCTTCAGTTCAAAGACACGTGAGCGCGACAGCAGGGCCCGGTTGACCTCAAAGTACGGATTTTCCGTCGTGGCCCCGATCAGGATGACCGTGCCTTCTTCGACATGGGGCAGCAGGTAATCCTGCTGGGCCTTGTTGA
>JAFWCP010000562.1 GCA_017536845.1 Solobacterium sp.
ATGCCTACGGCGTCAGGATCAACGGCCAGGATGTCATTGTCGACCAGGTCAGCGGCGACGCGGAAATCGGCAGCCTGTTAAAGAACGGTGAAAACACTATTGAAATCACCGTTGCCACTTCCCTTCTCAACGCCCTGCTGAAAAACAACGAGAACATTCTCAATGACGAAGGCAGAGTTCTGGATGACAGGACACCGGCCGGTTACGGCCTCTTCGAAACCGTCACCATCGACGGAAACCCGAACCGTTAATCCCACTCGCAAAGAGGATTCACCAGGATCCTCTTTTTTCTGTACCAACGTAAAAGGCCGACGTCTAAGCCGGCCGCATTCGATCTGTCACAGAAGCATCATCTCTTTTACGAGCCTGTTTCCATCCGGAAGATGTGATTTTTCTGCCCATTTCTGATTCGCATGAATGTATTCATCGTTCGGCGGGGCGCCAAGCCGGCTGAGAAACTCCCGGCAGAAAAATCGGTATATACCAGATCCATTTTCACCCCGACCGTATCAAACGGGCCTTTGTTCCAGGATATGCATGAATATCCATCTGCATGCCTTCCACTTGATTCACATAAATCCGGTATACCGGCATTACGAAAACAGCCGATCTTTCCATGCCGGTTCTGACAATTGCATGGGATACGGATGCATTCCGCCCTGGTATTCCTCCTTATTGAGAAGACGGCTTAATCACTGAGAAGGATTTCGATTTCCATGCTGAAGCGGGGGCCGGTATGACTGAGCTTTGTAATGCGGGCATGGACATTCCTGCCCCCGTCCAGAAGACGGGCAATGACCTTGTTTTCATGGCGCGGCAGATACCCGGCCCGCCTGTCATCCGCACTCACCAGGAAGACAGCATCATGGTCATGGGGGTTTTCCGGTTCCCGCAGAAGCTGCAGGGTGTCGCCGACATGCAGGTCGGCGAACAGTTCGATGATTCCCGGCACATGGGAAAGGCCGGCCGCATACGTTTCCATCAGCTGCAGGTCATGGCGATAGGGCTGCAGGCTGCTGTCATTGTGGAGAAAGCGGATCAGCCCGGCCTGACCCGACTTGACAATCTCGTTCATGACAGCATCCTCCTGTGAAGCTCATCAACAGTTGTCTGCAGTTCTCTGATGGCCGCGTCGTACAGTTCAATCCGAATCTTCAGGGAGTGCCTGTACTCTTCAATCCCGGCCGGATCCTCCAGCATGTCCCTGAGCACATACGGAAAGCTGTTTCTGACCTTCTCGGCCCTGGCTCTGACGGTTTCCAGACAGGCATTCAGCCGTTCTCTTTCCGCTTCCAGCACGGCAAGCGAATCATTCTGCAAAGCCTTCCCGCCGGTATCGGCCAGGACGCTGAGAATGCGCATGGTGGAAAGGTCACCGTTTCGATAGGCTTCAACCGCCTGCTGAAACAGCTTCAGGTCGTTTTCCGTACCATCAGGATTGACATCCGGATGCAGTCTGCGGACAAGCTTACGGTAAAGCTTTCTGAGATCTTCCGCATCTTCCGGCTTCAGGGCAGGACAGCCGATTCTACAGAGGGCTTCCTGCATCTGTTCCTGCTTTTCCTGAAGCTTTGCCTGATAGGATGCAAACTCTTTGTCCAGCGTCTTTTCAAGCTGTTCCTCGCTGATGGTTTCCCGGCGGGCCAGGGCTGCCCGCATCAGTTCCAGCCTGCGCTTAAGACGGCGGTATTCGCACTCTTTCTGATACAGTGAATAATCAAGGTCGCCGATCTTTGTCATATACAGCGTCCGCAGATTGCGGCAGGTGATATGGACCAGATGGTCATAGGCATATACCTCTTCCGTCAGTTTCTGCTTCAGCGCTTCAATTTCCTGCTGTTTTTCTTTGATCTTTGGATGCTCGATGATCATAAGAGAACCGCAATGGCGAATTCATCCGCCACAAAGCATACCCTGCACTCTGCTTCTTCTTCCATGCTGAGATAAATATATCCGGCGGAATGCGTGCCCCGGCATACCGAATGCCAGCAGTTGGCCACATAGCCGTACTTGCAGCGGTCATTGTATACAGCAATGGCCTCATCGTCATAGGGGTTGTCATGGTCTTTCTTCAAGGTCAGCTTCATGCCCGGCCGGAAGGCTTCGCTGCCGGCGTAATCGCTGATCCTGCTGATGGTGATATAAAGTTCCTTGTTCATACTTACCTCCTGTTTACGCTGACAGTTTAACGAAAAGGCCCGGCAAAAAAACTGCCAGGCCAAAAAACCGGGTCGCCCCGGTTTTCACTCATTTTAATTCCATTCCTGTCTTGACGAAGCGGAACATGCGCACAGCCCCTTCATAGTACAGCTGTTCGGCATTTTCCAGCGCTTCGGAAAGCGGCATCGGTGCGTTGACCGTTGTCATCAGGGAAGAAACGCCGCATCTGCAGATGTCAAGCGCACCTTTTCCCAGAGACCCGGACAGGCCCAGGACGGGAATGCCCCTGGCTTTTGAACGCATGCCGACACCCTGCATGACCTTGCCGAAGCAGCTCTGCCAGTCGGTCCTGCCTTCACCTGTCACCACCATCGTGACGCCTTCCAGACGATCGTCAAAATGGATCAGGTCAAGAACGGTATCAATGCCGGACTTCATGACGCCCTGCAGATATACCTTCAATGCCGCACCCAGGCCGCCGGCCGCACCGGCGCCCTGCACCTTGTCACAGTCAATGCCGAAGGTCGCCTTGATGACATCGCGGTAGTTGCACATGCCTTCTTCCAGTTTCTTCTGCATGGCTTCATCCGCGCCTTTCTGACGGCCGAAGGTCCAGGTTGCCCCGTCCTTGCCGCAAAGAGGATTGGTGACATCGCACATGACGGTGATCTTTGTCTCCTGGATTCTTTCGTCCAGGCCGGAAACATCAATCTGACGGACATGGATCAGGTCCCTGCCGAAGCCTTCCAGTACTTCGCCGTATTCATCCAGGAAGCGGACACCAAGGGCACGGGCACAGCCCATGCCTCCGTCATTGGTGGCGGAGCCGCCGATGGCAATGGAGATATTGCGGTAGCCTCTGTCCAGAGCATCCTTGATCAGCTCACCGGTGCCGTAGGTTGTCGTATTCATCGGGTTCCTGAGATGTTCCGGCACCATGGGCAGACCGGAAGCAGAAGCCATTTCAATGACCGCGCTGTCGCCGAAGACGCCGTAATATGCCCTGGCCTCTTCCATCAGAGGGCCGTGAACCGTCAGTTCCACCCGTTCGCCGTGTTCGGCCTGGATGACGGCATCCACCGTCCCTTCGCCGCCGTCGGCTACCGGGACGCTGTCGGTTTCACATTCACCGAAAACTTCTTCCGCCGCTTCCTTCAGCAGTTCGGCCGTCTTTTCACTGGACAGGGAACCTTTAAACGAATCTGACGCAAACAACAGTTTCATGACTGCTCACCTCAGGAAGAAGCTCAGCAGAGCAATTTCCAGGATAGCCGCAACGCCCATGACAAGGGTGTTCATGGTCTGCGTCTTGTAGCCCCTTTCCGGCGACATGGCGCCGAAGTTGGTCACCACCCAGAAATACGAGTCATTGGCATGGGAGACGGTCATGGCACCGGCACCGATGGCCATGCATACCAGGGCAACCTGCACCGGGGTTGTAAAGCCAAGCACCGGCAGCAGCGGGGCAACAATGCCGGCCGTTGTCGTTAAGGCAACGGTGGAAGAGCCCTGTGCCGACTTGAGGATAGCGGAAAGCAGGAACGGGAAGAAGATGCCCATTGCGGAAAGGACGGTCGCGTGTTCCTTGATGTAATTGACCATATCGGAAGCGGAGATGACCTTGCCCAGGACGCCGCCGGCCGCTGTGACAAACAGGATCGGGCCGACTGTCTTGAGGGTATCGTTGCAGATGTTGTAGAAGTCACCCATCTTGCCGGCGCCGGCCAGCTGGGCAACCGCAAAGGCGGTACCGACAGACAGGGCGATGATCGGCGTGCCGAAGAAGTTGATGACATCCGCGAAAACGCCGCCCAGCTTTGCCATGGTGACGATGGAGGACAGCGCCATCAGGATGATCGGGACAATGATCGGCGCCAGGGAAGAGAAGCCGCTGGGCAGCTGGCCGTATTCGGCAACCAGCTGTTCGTATGTCTTGACGGTTTCGTCTGTGTTCAGATCATCATCCGCCTTGACGCGCCTGCCGATGAACTTGGCATACAGCAGGCCGGCTGCCAGCGGGAACAGAGAGCAGAGAACACCCAGTCCCATGACCATCAGCAGGTTGTCGCCGATGCCCAGGGTGGACGCCGCCGCAATCGGGCCCGGTGTCGGCGGAATAAAGACGTGGGAAATGTAAAGGCCGGAAGCCAGGCCGACCGACATGGCAACCGAGGACTCCCCGGTACGGCGGACAAGCGCCTTGCGGATCGGGTTCAGGATGACGAAGCCGGAGTCACAGAAGACGGGGATGGAAACAACCCAGCCCATCAGTTCCATGGCCAGGACCGGGTTCTTCTGGCCGACCAGGTGGATGACAATGTCCGCCAGCTTGAGCGCTGCCCCGGTGACTTCGAGGATGCTGCCGATGAGGGCGCCGAGAATGATGACGATGCCGATGCTTGAGAAGGTGCCGGAGAAACCGGCGCCGATGACATTGGCAAGGCCGCTGACCTTGGTGCCGTCGGCGAGCGTCTTATCGACGATCGGGATGCCGGCAAGGATGCCCAGCACGACACTTATCAGCATGATGGAAATAAACGGATGGATTTTGAACTTCGAGATCATGACAATCATGACCACGATGGCGACGATAAACGCCACAATCAAAGGAAAACCAGTCATAAATGATAAACTCCTCCTGAATAACTAGTAGAATCATTTTATCACGCGCAAAGGCCTTCGTCTGTTACAAAACCTGCATATTGTCACTGAGAAGCCCACCTGAATTCTGGACATTGACGGTCAGATACTGCGAAAGTACATTCAGATCAGAAGCAGCCATATGCCTGACACGAACACAATCGCACCCGAAGGAAAACGGCTGGTCATCAGCTGCTGTGAAAGAGGCGGCATTCACCAGATCCCGGCCTGCTTTGCAGCACTGCATCTCTGATTTTGAAGAACCGGCTGCAGAAGTCCTTCAGTACATCGGGCTGCCAGAAGGAAACAGGCCATTGCCATGACTGTGCAGCCATTTTAAAAAGCCGCTTCGCCAAGGAGCGGCTTATGATTACCCAAGCAGCGGGATGATGAAAGCTGACCAGAACCATGACAACGGCATGACCAGGATCATGGCCGGAATCATGTCAGCAGTTGGGAACTGCTTCAGCTGCAGAATCCGGAAACCTGTAGCCACCATGATGAAGCCGCCGCAGGCCTTGAAATCATTGATCATATCCGGGGTTGTCAGCGGGAAAATCATACCCGCCAGGAAAAACAGCACCAGCATGATGACTGCCTGCGGGATGGCAATCAAGGACACCACCTTGCCAAGCGTGCAGGCAAAGATCAGGGCCGTGCAAATGTCCAGGATGCTTTTGGCGATCAGGATGCTGTGGTCGCCGTTCATGCCGGAAACAAGCGCCCCGTAGATCCCGGTGCCGCTGGCACAGAACAGCACGATTACCGTGACCAGCTTTGCGGAATTTTCGGCATCAGCGCCGATCATCCTCTGCGCCTTTACGGCCAGGCCGGTAATCCTTTCCCCCAGCCGCACAGCCAGGCCAAGCAGTGTCCCGGCAATCAGTGACAGGATGACGGCCGGCATGTTTTTCATCAGCACGATTCCGGCAATGCCCATCCCCATCGATGAGACGCCGAAGATCATATTCAGGTTTTCCTTCAGGCTTTCCGAAAGCCGGTCTTTGACCACCGACCCGATCAGGCCGCCGATGACGACAGCCAGCACATTGGCAATGATTCCTATGGGCATACAAGTTTCCTCCGTTTTGATTGCTCAGTATTGTATCATGCCGACGGCAGCAATTTTAAGCGGTGAAACCGTCTTCTGGCATGGTAGAATGGAAATGAGGTGATTGCCATGGCAGAAAAAAAGCACAGTGCCTTTGCCCTGCTGAACATCCTGCAGGAGCTGACGGACGAGAAACACATCCTCTCCGCCGGCCAGCTGATGAAGCTGCTCCACGAGAGGTACAACCTGAACATTGAACGACGTACGCTGTATTCCAACATTGATATCCTCCGCCAGGCCGGGTATGAAATCTCCGATTTCAACGACAACAGCAAAGGCTATTATCTGATTTCCCGGCAGTTTGAAAAAGGCGAAGTGCTGCTGCTGTGCAATGCGATCCACGCTTCGCATTTCATCAACCAGAAGCAGTCCGACGACCTCATCAACAAGCTGCTTGCCACCCTGCCGATGACAGCCCGCAGGGAGTTCAAGGACTCCGTCTACCTGCCCAACCGGCTGAAGCAGGAATCGCCGATGCTGTTCTACAACATCGAAGTGATCTCCGAGGCCATCCGGGAAAGGAAGCAGCTCCGTTTCCTCTATACGCATTACGGGAAAAACGGAAAGCCGGCCGCAAAAAGAAAAGAGCCTTACATTGTCGAGCCCCGTTATATTGTCTATGCCGAAGGCAGGCCGTACCTGATTGTCACAAGCCATCATCCCGGCTTTGGCCATTACCGTATTGACCGCATCAAGGACCCTTTCGTCATGGAAGAGCCCGTCCGTCCCTTTCGCAAGGCCGATGAAACCGAAGCCTATAAATATGCGGAAAACAAGCTGTTCATGTTTGCCGGTGATGAAATCACGGTCACATACCGCTGCGAAGACAGGATCATGGATTCCCTGATCGACCTGCTCGGCAAGGATATCCGCCCGTTCTCCCAGGAAGATGGCTTCTTCTACCTCAAGGTCAGCACCACCGAAAAAGGGGCATTGTTTCTCGCCCAGCAGTTCATCGACGCAATTGAAATCACCGAACCGGCTTCCCTGCGCGAGACGATGAAGGAAATCCTGAAGAAGCGCTACCAGTAAACAGAGCACGCACGGCAATTGCCGTGCGTGTATTTGCTTATTTCTGCTGGATGACGACCGGGGCATTGAGGTACTCAATGATTTTCGCATTTTCCCTTGCCTTGGCAATCAGTGTCGCCGCGGCATTGCGGACGGCCTTGCACTCCTTGATGTTGACCAGGTCGAAGCTGTGCATGCTGGTATCAATGGAATCAATGTGGATGGTTCCGATCCCGAAAATCCGGTCGGTAATCGTCTGTTCAAGGCTGAGGTCCTTGATTCGGAACAGCCTGACTTCATCGATCCGATGAGTGAGGATGCCGGTCATGATATACAGGCAGTCTTCATTGAGCATATATGTGGTAAAGGTCCACGGCAGGCCGAACATGTTGCATTTCTTGCCTATCCAGACAGGCGGTTTGGCATTTTTATATTCTTCCCAGCGAGCTCTTGCATTTCCTACTGTAGCCATGTTTATTACCTCCGTTTCTGCAATATTATATTACACTTTCTTCGTTTCCGTGCACTTCTGCTTTTCGGATTGACTTGGCATACTTCTGTGCTATAATTCTTCTGTACTATTTAACTAGTACAGTGAGGTATATTATGGCATGGACATTCAGGGATGGCACATCCATCTATCTTCAGATCATTGAGCGGGTCAAGGCCGACATTGCGGCCGGGCGCTACAGCCCGGGGGAGAAATTCCCTTCCATCCGTGATTTTGCGGCGGAAACCGGCGTCAATCCGAATACGGTGCAGCGCTCCTTTGCCCAGCTGGAGAAAGACGGCTATCTGACATCCAACCGCACCGCCGGCCGTTTTGTCACCGAAGAAAAAGAGACCCTGGCCCGGCTGCGGGATGAACTGAAGAACAGATACATCGCCGAGATGCTGAAAAAGACGGAAGCGCTCGGCTATACAGACGAAGAGATTGTCAACACAATCCGAGAAAGGAAAACAGTATGATTGAATTGGAATGTGTAAACCTGACGCACAGATACGGCAGATTTACCGCACTGGACAATGTCAGCCTGCAGCTGGAAGGCGGCAAGATCGTCGGCCTGCTCGGCCCTAACGGTTCCGGCAAGACGACCCTGATCAAGATTGCCTGCGGCCTGCTTCAGCCCTCCCAGGGCGAACTGCTGATCGAAGGACAGCGGCCCGGCCCTGCTTCCAAGCAGGCCATCTCCTACCTGCCCGACCGGGACTTCCTGCCGGAATATATGACGGTTGCGGACATGTGCCTGATGTATGCAGACTTCTATGAAGACTTTGACTATCCGGCCGCAGTTTCGATGCTGAAGGAACTCGGGATTTCTTCCGAAATGACAACCCGGAAGATGTCAAAGGGCATGAACGAGAAGGTCAGGCTTGTGCTGACCATGTGCCGCAAGGCAAGGATCTACATTCTTGATGAGCCGATTGCCGGCGTTGACCCGGCGGCCCGTGACTATATCCTGCGCACCATCATCAACAACTACAATCCCGCAGCGCTCGTGCTGATCAGCACCCACCTGATTGCGGATGTGGAATCCATTCTGGATGAAGCTGTCTTCCTGAAGAACGGCCAGATCATCCTGCATAAATCCGCGGATGATATCCGCAATGAAACCGGCGAAAGTGTTGACGCCTATTTCCGGGAGGTATTCAGATGTTAGGCAAAATGATTACGTATGATGTCAGGGCCACTTCAAGAAGGATGCTGCCGCTGATTGCGGTATTCCTCGGCCTGACAGTCCTTTCCATCCTGATGTGGGCCATTCCCAACACGCTCGGACTTGCCGCAGTCGTGATCACATTTCTGTGGATCATGACAGGGACATTCTCGCTGTTTGTGGGCGGCTACTCCCTGGTCCGCTATTTCTACAGCAAGATGTACGGCAATGAAGCCTATCTGACCCATACCCTGCCGGTAAAGGCCTGGGTGCATGTTGCCGCCAAGACCATCACCACCGTGCTCTGGGTGCTTGCCCTGAGCGCCATCGTTGCCCTGGCGGCCGTGGCATTCATCTTTGCAACAGGCATAAACAACAGCATTACGGAACTGCTGAATGACCCTTCCATCCTCTTTTATATCAGGCAGATCCAGATCAACGGCTCAAACTTGGCCCTGCTGCTTACCGAAGCGACAGTATCGGTCATCGCAACAATCCATCTGGTCTATGCTGCAATCGCCATCGGCCAGCAATGGTCAGACCATCCGATCGGCGGTGCCTGCATTGCCGGCCTGCTGATGACATATATCAGAAACCTTGTAAGCACATTCACCATCAATGGCATGAATAACGGCATGGATACCTTTGGCCCTGCCTTCAGCCGGATAATGTGGATCAACCTTGCTTTCGCAGTCATCCAGATCATCATATATGATGTGATCATCTGGTTCCTCAACGAAAAGCGTCTCAACCTTCAGTAAACGATGACAGCCATGCGCAATGCATGGCTGTTTTTTTCGTTCAGGCTGTTGTATGTCAAATAACCCGATTTTGAAGCAGCTTTGAAGTAACCGTTGAAGTGATTTTGAAGTACCTTTGAAGTAATCATTGAAGTTGCATTGAAGTAATCATTGAAGTTGCTTTGAAGTAGACATTGAAGTTGCTTTGAAGTAAAATTGAAGTACTTCAAAGAAGGAGGGATCAGCAGATGTTTTTAGAAGAATTAACAGGTTCAATACTCCTTGAAGACAATAAAACAGAGTATAAAGCCAGATTAGATCGCAGCAATACTCAAGGATGGCTGAAATCCATCTGTGGTTTTGCCAATGCAGAAGGCGGAACATTTTTTATTGGTGTTGAGGATAAATCAGGCAAACTGCTAGGCTTTTCCAGAAAGGAGGCTGATACCGAGCGTAACTATTTGAACAATCAGATCAATGAGCATTGTTCCCCACGCCCACAATACACTGTTTCTTTTCCGCGGTATGAAACACACGGCAAAGAAATGTTTATTATTCGTATCGATGTCAGCGAATCAGTATACAAGCCGGTCATTTTGAAGTATGATGGGATTCCTTCAATTTATATGCGACGACAGGGGTTTACCAATGGAGCAACATATGAAGAAATCATCGAAATGAGCCGTCAAAGCAAAACTATTCAGTACGATTTGCTCCCGACAGATGAAGAGTATCACCCGGAAGAATTCCAGGAATTGTTTGCTTTCTGCAAAGAAAGAAATGGCGGCCTCAATACGCTGACTGAAAAAGCATTGACTTCAATGGGATTTATAACAGAAAACAGGAAACTGACAAATGGGGCGCTCCTCTTTCGTGATGGGTATGATGGAGGAAAAACAGAAATACATTGTTCCGTGTTTTCCGGTTTTTCAAAAGGCAGTCAGAAAATTGTTTCCATCAACAAATTCAGGGGAAATATTACTGAAAGCATTCAATACATGTTCAATTATGTCAGGCAAAGAATGAATCATTCTATTATTAAGTTAAGTGACTCACGTATCAATATTGATGCTTTCCCGGAAAGAGCATTATTCGAAGGGATCGTTAATGCAATTGCTCACAGAGACTATGATCTGGATGGCACACAGATTCAACTGAGTATTTTCAGAGACCGACTTGAAATTGTTTCTCCAGGTGGTTTCTTTCAAAGAGAAAAAATCAGTAAAACGTACGATCTGTCTTCGATTATCTCCAAGAGGCGAAATGAACTGATCTGTAATGTGCTGGTGAAATGCAATGCAATGGAAGCTTCAGGAACAGGTTTTGAGAAGATTGAAGAAGACTACCGTTCAGCTGACAATCATCATAAACCTTATATTTGCACAGAATCAGATCACTTCAGGCTGGTCTTGCCAGACCTGACATACGCAGAAGGAATACGTGATGATGCTCCCCTGTTGGAATATTTCCCAACTGCC
>JAFWCP010000563.1 GCA_017536845.1 Solobacterium sp.
ACACGCCCGGCATCCTGGAATACCTGCATGAGTTCAGACGCAATGTCTGTGAAGGTCATGACATTTTCACGGTTGCTGAGGCCAACGGCGTTTCTGCCGACGAGCTGAAATACTGGGTCGGCAAAGAAGGCGCGTTCGACATGCTGTTTGAATTTTCGCATATCAACCTGGAATTCAAAGGCATTGAAACATGGTGCCGGCCCGATCCCTGGACGATCGCTGACCTAAAACGGGTGCTGCGCCGGTCCCAGGAAGCGACAAAGGACAACGGCTGGTATCCGATCTTCCTGGAAAACCACGATAAGCCCCGCAGCATCGACCACTTTACGCCGGGAGCCAAAGGGACCGAATCGTCAAAGGCACTGGCTGTCTATCTGCTGACGACCAGAGGAACGCCGTTCCTTTTCCAGGGTGAGGAGCTTGGCTACCGCAACATGAAGCTTGCTGACATAAAGGACTATAACGACATCTCCTCCCATGGCCAGTATGAATTTGCCCTGCAGGAAGGATTCTCAAAGGAAGAGGCGCTTGCCTGTGTGCACCGTTTCTCCCGCGACAATGCCCGGACCCCGATGGAATGGAACGCTATGGCCAATGCCGGCTTTACGACCGGCACGCCCTGGCTGCCGGTGCATCCTGAATATGTGACGGAAAACGCTGCCGCCCAGGCCGAGGATCCGGATTCCGTCTTAAGCTTCTACCGCCGTCTGGCTGCCGTCAGACAGGCACATCCCGCCCTGCAGACAGGGGACTGGCAGGAACTGATGGCTGACCATGAAAGCATCATGGCGTATGAGCGCAAGGATGAAAACGAAACGATCCGGGTTTACATCAACCTGTCCCCGGAAACATATGCGTTTGCTGAGGAGGAAGGGGAGTTCCTGATCACTTCCGGAAGCCATGAAGCCAATGTCCTGAAAGGCTATGAAGTGATTGTCAAAAAGGTTTGAAAACAGCCGGTCCGGCACTTGTCAAATTGTTGTATTTTGATGGCAATGCCTTTATAATACTTCCGTTTCATGAAAGAGGATGAATGAATGGATTATCAGAAGATTATTAACATTGCGGTTATTGCCCATGTCGACGCGGGCAAATCAACACTGGTCAACGCCTTTCTGAAGCAGAGCCACGTGTTTAAGGACAATGAGAAGGTCATCGACTGCATCATGGATTCCAACGATCTGGAACGGGAAAGAGGAATTACGATTTATTCCAAAAACTGTTCCGTTACCTATAAAGACTACAAGATCAACATCGTCGATACGCCGGGCCATGCCGACTTCAGTTCGGAAGTCGAGCGCATCATCCGGACGGTCGACACGGTGATCCTGCTGGTGGACTCTTCCGAAGGCCCGATGCCCCAGACGCGGTTCGTCCTGCAGAAGTCGCTGGAATGCGGCCTCAGGCCGATCCTTGTCATCAACAAGATGGACAAGCAGGATGCCCGGGCCGATGAGGTCATCGACGAGGTCTATGAACTGTTCCTGGAGCTTGACGCCACCGACGAGCAGCTGGATTTCCCGATCCTTTACGGCATCGCCCGTGAAGGCATTGTCCGTTACGAAATGGATGATACAAACAACGACATCGCGCCGCTGTTTGAGACGATCGTCCGCCATTGCGAGCCCTATCCCGATCTGACCGAAGAACCGGTGCAGATGCAGATCAGTGCGCTTGCCTATGATGATTATATCGGCAGACTCGGCATCGGCCGCATCTACCGCGGCGTGCTCCGTCCGGCCACGGTCTATGAAGTCTGCAACGCCAACAATGACATCCACCGCAAGGGCAAGACGAACCAGGTCTTTATTTACAAAGGCCTTTCCCGGATGCCGGCCGAGGAGATCCAGTGCGGCGAAATCTGCATGATCTCCGGCATTCCCGACATTTCCATCGGTGATACGCTGTGCCCGGAGGGCATTGCCGAACCGATGCCGTCCATCCGGATTGAAGAGCCGACCCTGTCCATGAACTTCATGGTCAACGATTCGCCTTTCGCCGGCCAGACCGGCAAGTATGTCACTTCCCGCAACATCCGTGAGCGTCTGAACAAGGAACTGGAAGTCAATGTCGGCTTACGGGTTGAGGAAACCGACAGCACCGATACCTTCAAGGTCTCCGGCCGCGGCGAGCTGCACCTCACCATCCTGCTCGAACAGATGCGCAGGGAAGGCTATGAAGTTGCCGTCTCCCGTCCCGAAGTCATTCTGAAGAAGATTGACGGCATGACCAGTGAACCGGTGGAGGAAGTCGTTATTGATGTTCCCAACGAATACAGCGGTTCGGTCATCAGCGCCCTCAACATCCGCAAGGGCATGATGCAGGATATGGAAGATGTCGGATCTTATACACGGCTGACATTCACCGTGCCGACCAGAGGGCTGATCGGCTTCCGCACCGATTTCATCAACATGACCCATGGCGAAGGCACGATGGTGCAGCGGCTTGCCGGGTATGAACCCTGGAAGGGCGATATCCCGCAGCGTGAAAACGGTGCCTTGATCTCCACCGAGACAGGCGGTGCCATGACCTATGCGTTATGGAACATCCAGGAAAGAGGCCAGCTGTTCATCGGCGCCCAGACCCCTGTCTATGAAGGCATGATCATCGGCCAGTCGTCCAAGAACCGCGACATGACGGTCAACCCGATCAAGAACAAGAAGATGACCGCCGTCCGTTCAACCGGCAACGATGAAGCGATGAAGCTGGTGCCGCCGCGTGTGCTGACGCTGGAAGGCGCGATTGAATTCATCAATGACGATGAACTCGTCGAGCTGACGCCGACTGATATCCGTGTCCGCAAGAAGTATCTGACCGCGATCGACCGCCGCCGCCACGCCCGTGAGCTCGGCAAGCTGGAAGACGAAGAAGACTGAGGAAAACGAAAACGCACTGCATGGAAACAGTGCGTTTTATTGTCGGAAGACGAAGAACGACGGGAATTCCTACCTGATCAGGACGCCGGTGGTTTCATCGAAATGATAAATTTCATCACCGATGGTCCAGTAACCCTTGCACATCTGACCGGTGAGCAGGTCATAGCAGTAAGTGTTGCCGGCCTGTTCCGGATACAGGGCGGCATCAGCACCGAACACCGTATACCAGCCTTTGATCATTTTGCCGTCGGCATCATATCTGACCCACTTGCCTTCCTTGTTTGCGCCTTTGAGGAGGTCGTCCTGGAAGAGGTAGGGCATCCAGACTTCCTTGCTTTCCGCCTTGGCGCCGTCATAGATGGCGTCCAGCCAGTACCAGCCGTCGGATTCAGGGTCATAGATTTCCCGGCCCCGTTCATAACCGAAGACCGTATCCGTGATGTTTTTCGGGTCGCCTTTGATGCCTTGTCGGACCCAGTTTTCAAACCAGTACTTCTTGCCCTTGTATTCATTGAAACCGAATTTGATACCGCCGGCAGGATCGTCATTCTTTTCAACGACAATCGGAACGTAGCCGGACCTTGTATAGCCGCCCTGGGAGAGGAAACTGCAGCAGAGTTCTGTGGTGCCTTCCTCAACACCGAAGATCCGGATCAAAAGCCCATCATGAACCGCTGCCGCAATGGTGTGGTCTGTGGTATTCACAGATGTGATAAACATGGGGGATCGTCCGGATTCCAGCGGCTGCATCTGGAAACTGAAGGTCTGGCCGACTTTCACGTGGACTGACATTTCCGGGCCATAATAGGCAGACGGCGGGTTGATCGGGCCGAATACTGCCGTAAAGGTGCTGTCTTCGTTGAAAACCTTATGCCGAAGCATTTCAGCTTCAATAAGTTCATCGTCCCCCTGCCAGCCGTAGAGGATTTCAGATTTGGCATCCAGGCTGAGATTCAGGATGGTCTGGGAAGGATATCCTTTTGGTACTTTGACGACAAAGTCGCAGGGGGTATCCGTCAGAACCATTTCGGGGCTTTCGATTTCTGAAATGGTTCCGCTCCTGCTGACGCGGAAAGTCACGTAAACGGCAGGAGCATAAACAGCATACAGGTCCATGGGGTAGTAAGGCCTGAAATCAAACAGGTTCAGATCTGTATAAACGATTTCCCCGCCCGGATGTGTGGCCCAGCCGGCAAACTCACGGGCCGGGTCATCGATAAACGGCACACACCTGGTCGAAGTCCTGCCTCTTCCCTGGATATAGGCCAGTGTCTGGAATTCCGGTGACTCACCTGGGGAGTAGACATTGAAGAACCCTTCACCGGCATGGCAGGTCACAATGACCGTCGGCAGGTAAACGGCATAGAATATCATGTCATGATCCGGGATGAAGTGCTGGATTTCGATTTCATCGTAGTCCACGGTGCCGTCGTCATCCACCGACCAGCCGGCGAACATGTAATCGCCTTTGAGATAAATGGGCTGCGGAAAGCTGCTGCAGGGGCTGCCGTTTGCCACGTTCAGGATCATCGTTTCCGGACGGTCGGTTCCTTCGCCGATGATCAGGGTCATGACAAAACAGGGCGGGGGTGCGGCAAAGACCGGCATCGCCGATACAAGCATCAGGACGGATGACAGAATGATGGTAAATAATCGCTTCAGCATAAGCAAAGCCTCCTTTTTCTGTAATTGTAGCTTAGGGATCGTGGCCTGTCCCTGCCCGTACGGGCAGTCTTATATAAAAAAACTTCCGGTCAGGAAGGCGCATGGCGGATATGTACACGAAAACTGCTGAAAAACCCTCAACAAAGCTATTATAACAAAAACAAATTGAAAAAGATAGACTTGTAAAGAAAATCTTATTGAGTAGAATATAAGCATCAAAAGAAAGACAGGTACAGACAATTCGTACACAAGAAGATCTTTCTTGGGAGGTCATTATGAAAGGACCCGGTATCAGTTAGGCGCAGATGCCAATAGAAACATCTGCGAAACCTGACAAACCATGTTTGAGTAAGAATATCTGAGATGGGGCAGTACTGTAGTAGAAACCATGCCTCTGCATGCTTTCCACGATGGCTTTACCATCAAAAGGATCAAGATGTCCGAAGGGAATACGCAGATTGCATGTAATTGACGAGATGATCGGCACTTGTGCATTTCATTACGCCAGACGATAATCTGAAGATCAAAATCGCGCGCATTGATCGATATCATCTCAGGATTCAGACGGAAGAACATGGATCAAGAACAAAGGGAAGCACAGAGTTGTTTCCCTTTTTCTTCGCTTGGGTTATCATTATTATGTATTTTCAGGAGAACGATATATGGGAAATATGATCATAAACATTCTGATGGTGTTTGCGGCATGCATCCTTCTGATTGTGCTGTATTACCGTTTTCACCCTAAGGCATTTGACAAGGCACTGGCAAAGAATTTCAAGGCGGTGCGCGACGCTATGCGCAAGGAATCCCTGCTGGGGACAAAGGTCCTTGTCCCCCGGGAGAACGATGACCCGGTTGTGACGTATAAATATGTGCCGAATCAGAACGACCATCTGCCGGTTGTCTTTGTCCTGCATGGCGGTGCCTATGTCGATGGCGTGGCAGACCAGATTGATACATTCTGCAGCAGGCTCAAAAGCGAACTGGATGCGGTTATCGTCAATATTGACTACACTTCCATTGATGTGAAACAGATCCCCAATCCTCAGAACGAGACAAGGGATACGATCCTCTGGTACCTGCGAAACTTTGACAAACACCGGATTGACCTGGCCCGGGCGGTCCTTCTTGGATTCGGCGCCGGCGCCCATTGCGCAATTGGAGCGTATGCACTGCTGCAGGATTATCATGTCGACCTTGCCGGGGTCGTTTCGGTATATCCGCTGATTGATGATTCGATGATCAACCTGATCAAGGCATCTCTGCATCCAAAGAAATTTGCCCTGCTGGCGGCAAAACAGGATCCCCAGTTTGACCGGATCCCGGTCTATAAGCAGTATCTTGACCAGGCCGGCATCGTGTATCCTTACCGGGAATATGACTGCCATAACGGCTTTATCGAAAAGAGCTTTCCGGAGTTTACGGAAAAGCGGATGTTTGCCAATGATCCGGCGGTCAATGAGGAAGAAGCGGAAATTGCCCAGGCTGCAATCATCCATCTTACCGGCATTCTTCGTGACTTTATGAATCAGTCCTGAACGAGTCATGCTATAATTTTTACAGTTTAAAAAAGAAATTTTCTGAGAGGTTCATTATGAAATGTGCAGTATATCTGGCGGACGGATTCGAACCGTGTGAAGCGATGATCACGGTGGATATCCTTCGCCGCGGCGGCATTGAAACGGATACGGTTGCTTTGGGTGACGACCTGCGGGTTGACAGTTCACAGCGGATTCCGGTCATTGCCGATAAGCTGATGCGCGATACCGCTTTTGAGGACTACGATATCCTGATCCTGCCCGGCGGCAAAAAGGGGACGGAAAACCTTGGCAGATGCGAGGCGCTCAAGGCTGAACTGCTGAAGCGGAATGAAGAGGGCAGGCTGATTGCCGCGATCTGTGCGGCGCCTTCGATTCTGGGAAAGCTCGGCATCCTCAAGGGCAGGAACTATACATGCCATCCGGATTTTGCCTTTGACTACGGCGGCAGCTATCAGATGGAACTGGCGGTTGACGATGGCAATCTGATCACCGGCCGGGGCATGGGGGCCACGGTGGAATTCGCCCTGGCGATCCTGGCAAGGCTGGTGGATGCGGACAAGATGAAGGCTGTCAAATACGGCATGCAGTATGAACACAGCTTTCGGGATGACGTACGAATATGACAATGCGCGTCAGTCCCCGCAGCCTGATGTGGATCAGCAAGCCGGCACTCTATATCCAGAACGGCGACAGGCTGGTACTTGAGACAGAGCCGTATACGGACCTGAGTGAAAACAGCCACAGCGCCGAAGCCATCGAGCTGAATCTCAGCCCGCAGGGCAATTTCAACTTCACGCTGAAATGCGAATATGCCTACCGGCAGCAGTTTGACCAGTGCGGCCTGGTGATCTATTCCGGCAAGAAGCGCAAGGCGTTCTTCGGAACCCAGTACCAGGACAAGGAAACCCAGGAGCTTCACTGCACGGTGTACTATGACGGTTCCGGCGACCGTTCCAAACGGCCCATCAGCGCATCGATCCAGCGGATGTATTACCGCATCTGGTACCGGGCCGGGGCGGTAAGGGTGCAGTTCAGCTTCAACGGAGGCCGCTTCAGCGACCTGCGTGAATTCCGCATCAACCCTGATGACGGCGTCATCAGCATCGGCATATATGCCTGCAGCCCCGGCAATTCATACTTTGACTGTACGTTCTCAAAGATGATGCTCGATGAGCAGGCTTAGAAATAAGGAGATACAATCACATGAGTGTTACGGAACGGCTGATCCGCTACTGCAAGATCCATACGCAGTCGGATCCCAATCAGGAAGAACAGACACCTTCCTCCGCCCGCCAGTTTGACCTGGCGAACCTGCTGGTCCAGGAACTGAAGCAGATCGGCATTGATGATGCGGCAGTGGATGAGCACTGTTATGTCTATGGCCATCTGGCTGCCAATACGGACGGAAACGCAAAGACGGTCGGCTTTATCGCCCACATGGATACAGCCCCGGACTTTTCCGGTGAGAATGTGCAGCCGCGCATCATTGAAAACTTCGACGGCAATGACATCGTGCTGAACAGCACCCGCACGATGAAGATGGACGACTTCCCCTGGATGCGGGAATTCAAGGGAAAACGGCTTCTGGTGGCCGGCGGCGATACGCTGCTTGGGGCTGATGACAAGGCCGGCATTGCGGCCATCATGGCGGCGCTGGAATACCTTTACGAGCATCCGGAAGTACCGCACGGCCCGATCGCGGTGGCCTTTACGCCGGATGAGGAAATCGGCAACGGCACAAAATGCTTCTCCCTGGAGAAGTTCAGGGCGGATTTCGCCTATACGATGGACGGCGACGCGGTCAGCGGGATTGCGGATGAGACCTTCAACGCTGCCAGTGCCAGGGTTGCCTTCACCGGTTTCTCGATCCATCCCGGCGAAGCAAAGGATAAGATGATCAACGCCGGTTCTCTGGCCTGCCGCTTCCACGCGGCGCTGCCGGCATACATGACGCCCGAACATACCGCCGGCAGGGAAGGCTTCATCCATCTGACCCATATGTCCGGCGCAACGGAAAAGGCGGAGCTGGAATACATCCTGCGTGACCATGACAGCCGTAAGCTGGAAGAAAAGAAGCAGCTGATGATCAAGGTCGTTGATTATATGAACAACCTGATCGGCCGCAACTGCGTGGAGATTTCCTTCCGCAATTCCTACCGCAATATGAAGAGCGTTCTTGAAGAACACCCCGAGGCTGTCAACATCGCTGATCAGGCACTGAAGAACCTTGGCATCACGCCTGTCAACGTCCCGATCCGGGGCGGCACCGATGGCGCGAACCTGTCGTTCATGGGGCTGCCGTGTCCCAACCTTGGCTGCGGCGGCGGCAATTTCCACGGACCTTATGAATACTGTGTGCTGGATGAACTGGAACAGTCGGTACAGGTCATCCTTGAAATCATCAGATTAACGAAGGAGGCATAACATGATTTTCACGTGCACGATGAACCCGTCTCTTGACTATTACATGGAATTTGACGAAAGACTGAAGAGCGGCGTTCCCAACAGAAGTTCCCTGGAATATTACGAAGCAGGCGGAAAGGGCATCAATGTCTCAATCGTCCTGAACAACCTCGGTATTCCCAGCAGCGCATTCGGCTTTGTCGGCGGCTTTACAAAGGATTTCTATATCAAACTGCTGTCCAAGTACGAAGAAATCCGGCCGAACTTCACTTACATTGACGGGCATACCCGCATCAATATCAAGGCATCGTCGGATATCCACACCGACCTCAACGCGTCCGGCCCGGTCATCACCGACAAGAACATGAAAAACCTGGCTGCCAAGGTGGAACGGCTCACTGACGGCGACTACCTGATCCTTGCCGGCGTGACCCAGGACTATCTGTATGACGATGTGATCGACATGCTTGCCAAGGCAAGCAAGGACAATGTCCGCATCATCCTGGATACCAATGCCGACCTGATGAAGCGGATGCTGGAATACAAACCTTTCATGATCAAGACGACCCCGAAGGAACTGGGCATGATGTATGATGAGACGCCTGAGACCAGGGAAGAAATCATCGCTCTGGGCAAACGTCTTGTTGCGGAAGGCTGCGGCTATGTGATGATTGTCATTGACAATGCTGAAGCATTGTTCATCTATGAAGGCAATGTCTATGCTTCCCAGCTTGTTGACAGCGACAACAAGGCCCTTTCGATGGTCGGTACGGGTGACTCGCTGGTCGCCGGTTTCCTGATGAACTACCTGCGTACAAGTGATGCGGCGGATTCCTTCCGCTTTGCCTCCTGCTGCGGTTCGGCAACCGCCTATTCCAAAGGTCTGGCCACAAGAGAAAAGATCGACGCCATTTACGAAACCCTGGAACTGGAGAAGATTGAGTGAGGCGCATTGCATCCGCAGTTCTGCTCAGCCTTCTGTTATGCGGCTGCGGCACTTCCGTTTCGGAAAGCAGGGATCTGACTATCACCAACCCGGTTGAAGTCACCGCTGTCCCGGCGGATATGAACGGCTATGAATGGATCGGGGAGACGGTCGGCGACTTCCAGGACATTTCCTGGAGCGACATGTTCCGGATCGTGGAAGAAAAGGGAAGCGGCGTGATCTACATCGGCCGGTTTGACTGCGATTTCTGCCAGCGGGCGGTGCCTGTCCTTAACCAGGCGGTGCTGGATACCGGCATTACCTGCTATGTCGTGGATCTGCACAACGGGCAGTACGAGGATTACCGCCGGGCGGAAGAACTGATTTCGGAAACCTTTGACGTGGATTCCTCGGGCCAGCCGGTCTTCTATGTGCCGGAGGTCTTCGGCATTAAAAACGGTGTCTTCACCGGGTCGCACGTCTCACTGGTGGATGGCTTTGTGCCTTCCGAAGTGGATGAACAGATGAGCGATGCCCAGGTGAAAAAGCTGTACGATCTCTATCTGGATATTATCAAGGCAACAGCGGACTGAACATCCGCTGTTTTTTCTTCCGGAAAACAGATGCACGGATGCATCAAAGGACGAAAACAGGTGTAAAATATCAGCAGGGAGTATCAGCATGTTTCTTGACGCTTTTTTCCACCGGCGGATCAGCGGGAAGGTTGTGGATCTGGTGATAGAATCGTTCAGCCTGGGCAATACGGTTGATTTCAGCATCTGTCTGGCCCACAGCCGGGTCAAGGTCGGTGATTGCGATCTGCGGATCGGGGATACAAAGGAGTATTACTTTGCCGGCAATATCGGCTACCGCATTTATGAGCCTTACCGTGGGCATCATTATGCCTATGAAGCCTGCATGCTGGTGATGAAGTATGCATACGATACGGCCGGCATGCGCAGCGTGTACATTACCTGCTCGCCGGAGAACATCGCTTCCAAAAAGACCATTGAACGGCTGGGCGGGGAATATGTGGAAACCGTGAATGTGCCTTCCTGGCACTGGCTTTATATCCGCGGTGAAAAGGTCAAACTGATCTACCGTCTGGATCTGGACAGAAACCGATCATGCACAGCGCCATCAGGGAAAGCCTGATGTATTACAAATACATTAAGATGGCTGAGGAAAAGTGCAGAACGTTTCCTGTACCGTCAGGGAAGCGGTATAATGATGGGCATGAAACGGATTTTACGCCTGCTGACGTCCAAACTGATGATCGTCGCGCCGCTGGTTCTGCTGCAGTTTATGATGGTGACGGCATGGTTCTACAACATGTCCCTTGCCTTTGAGATTGTTCCCGTATCGCAGCTGCTGGCGATTTTTCATGTGATTTACGTCATCAACCGGGAAGAGGATGCCGGCTATAAGATCGCCTGGTGTATCCTGATCTCCGGCGTGCCGTTTATCGCATTCCCCTCTACCTGCTGGCCGGCAACCGCAAGGTGCCGCGCAAGATCCAGAACGGAACCATCCGGGCCAATGAGCAGATGGAGACGCTGCTGAAAAGCGATCATGACAATCCGCGGATGCTGTTCCGCTATGGTGAAAAGCTCGGTTTCCCGATGTACGGCAATACGGCCGCAAGGTATTATCCAAGCGGCGAGGCCTGGTTTACGGATTTCCTGGATGACCTGAAAGGCGCGAAGCATTTTATCTTCATGGAATTCTTCATCATCGATACCGGCACCTGCCTGAACGAAGTCCTGGAAGTCCTGCACCAGAAGGTGAAAGAAGGCGTGGAGGTCAAGCTGATCTATGATGATTTCGGCTGTGTTACACTGCCTGAGCGGGTGCGCAAGGATATGATCCGGGGCGGGATCGAAGTCCATCGCTTCAACCGCCTGCGGCCGGCGTTCATCATCCAGATGAACAACCGTGACCACCGCAAGTTTACGGTCATTGACAACCGGATCGGCTACTGCGGCGGCGTCAACCTGGCCGATGAGTACCTCAACCGGATTACCCGCTTCGGTTACTGGAAAGACTCTGCCCTGCGCCTGGAAGGGGAGGCGGTCTGGTCGCTGACGGTCATGTTTCTGGGGATGCTGATGTATGAAAGAGGGGTGGACCGGCTGGATTTCAGCAAATACCATCTGCCCATTGAAACCGCCCCGGCCCCGGGGTATTACCAGCCGTTTTCCGATTCGCCGACCGACAGTGAGACATTCAGCCTGAACGCGCATCTGAACCTGATTGCCGCGGCCAGGAAGTATCTGTACATTGATACGCCGTATCTGATTCCTAATGAACCGGTCCGGGCGGCGCTCTGCCTGGCGGCCAAAAACGGGGTTGATGTCCGCATCCTGGTGCCAGGCATTGCCGATAAGAAGATCGTCAACCAGATTACCAAGGCCAACTATGAAGAGCTTGTCAAAAGCGGCGTCAGGATCTATGAGTTCACCAAGGGCTTCAACCATGCGAAGAACTTCGTCGTGGATGACCGCTTTGCCCTGGTCGGCTCGGTGAATATGGATTACCGCAGCTATTTCCTGCATTTTGAAGGCGGCGTGCTGATGGAGGACAGTCCGGTGATTGCGGACATGAAGCAGGATTTCCTGCAGGCCATCAGTGATTCCAGGGAAATTACAGAGGAAGAACTCGAAAAGATCAAACTTCCGGTCCGGCTGGTGAGAGCCGTCTTGAATATGTTTATTCCGTTAGTATAAAATATCTGTCGAGGTGATGTTATGAAAGATAAAATTGCACTTGTATTGGAAGGCGGAGGCGCCCGCGGCGCCTACACGGCCGGCGCCCTGGCCTGGCTGACAGATCATCCAGAGGTGAAATTCGATTATCATGTCGGCATCTCTTCCGGTGCCGTCTATCTCTGTGCCTATCTGCTTGGTGATAAGAAGACGCCGTATATGATCGCAGTCAAATACGGCGCCAGCAAGGACAATGTCGGTTTCGAAGCGTTTAAGCGTGAAGGACACTATGTTGCCTATAAACATCTGTTTGAAGACTACCTGATCGGCAGGGAACATTTTGACATCCGGCCGCTGATTGAAAACAAGGATATCCAGATGGAAGTCGGTGTCTATGACCTGGGCCAGGCAAAGACGGTCTGGTACAAGAATACCGAACTGGATCCCGGCTGCGTGATTCTGCGCGGCACCTGTGCCCTGCCGGTTGCGTCGGCAGTTGTCGAATATGAAGGGAAACGTTTCCTGGATGGCGGCATTACGAAGATGATCCCGATCGAAAGAGCGCTTGAAGTCGGCTGCAACAAGGCCCTGGTCATCACGACCAAGCCGGAGAACTATGTCCGCAAGCCATCTTCCCCGATCGTCAAGCTGATGATGAAGCATCTCTACAAGGACTGCCCGCAGGCCGCCAAGGATTACGGCGTCCGCCATATGAACTATTACAAGCAGATGAATATCATCTACCAGATGGTCAACAGAAACAACGCCTTGCTGATCCGGCCGACACAGACACTTGAAGTCAACCGCTGGGGCGGCGATGAAGCCAGCCTGCAGAGACTGTTTGACCTTGGCTATCAGGATATGGAAGCAAGCAAGGAAAAGATCATGGCTTTTACCGCGAAAAAAGGATAAGCGGTGCAGAAAAGACGACCCGGAGAGATCCGGGTTTTGATTCCTCTGGCAGAAAGGGGGAAAACATGTCGCGTAAAACAGCAGGCTGCCTTACGGCATGCCTGATGATGGCATTATATGTATTCCTGCTCTGTGGCTGTTTTTCAAAGGCAGTGCCGTCAGAACCTGAAAACTCACCGGCTGAAGTCAGTTCCGACTTTGACCTGGAACGGTTTCTGAGTGATCTTCCCGCCTATGAAGGAGAAGAAGCCATTGTCCTCAATGACGGCATGCCGTTATTCTCTGAGCAGGAAATCGAAACGATACGGGAAATCCATTTCAGTGAACTGGATGATCTGGGCCAGTGCGGACCGGCCACAGCGTATATCGGGCCGGAAACCCTGGCATCTGAAGAAAGAGGCTCCATCGGCGGCATCCGGCCCAGCGGCTGGCATACGGTCCGATATGATGACAGGATTGAAGACCGCTACCTGTACAACCGCTGTCATCTGATTGCTTATCAGCTGGCCGGCATCAATGACGAGGAACGGAATCTCATCACCGGGACAAGGTATCTGAACCTGACAGGCATGCTGGAATATGAAAATGCCGTCTTGCGGTATGTAACGGAAACCGGCAGCCATGTCCTGTACCGGGTGACGCCGGTCTTTGAAGGTGACAATCTTGTTTCTTCCGGGGTGCTTATGGAAGGGTATTCCCTGGAAGATGAAGGCATCCGCTTCTTCGTCTATCTTTTCAACGTGCAGCCCGGGATTGTCATTGATTACGCGACCGGGGACAGCCGCGAAGATACCGCCTATGTGGTAACCGAAGAAAAAACAGAAGCAGTTCCTGTTTTGAATCAGGAGATTGAGGTACCGGAAAGAGGCGCAGAAGAGACGGAGATCACCTACGTGCTGAATACGAATACAAAACGGTTTCACGATCCTTCCTGCCCGTCGGTTGACGAGATCAGCCTGAAGAATCTTGCGTATTCCACAGAAACGCGGGAAGCACTGATTGCATACGGCTATCAGCCATGCGGAAGGTGCAAGCCATAGGAAAATCCCGGCAATGGGATCTTCCCTGAAACCAACCATACGGAAACTGAATGCAGCATGTACGGCAAAAGAAAGACTTCAGTGCCCTTTGGAACAAAAGATGCCGCGTATCAAAAAACGAAAATGAATCAAGGGATAATTAAATATGGAAACCGTGAACAGGAATGTACGGCCGCGGGAGCACGAATACGTTTCTATCGGGAAAAAGGTCACTGACAAGAGCGGCAGGATCATTGCCGGCCTTGTCGGCGGCGTAGACGGATGGAACGGCACAGATTTCGAGACGCTTTGGGTGGACGAACCGTATAGGAGGCAGGGGATCGGCACCCGCCTGCTCCGCGCGTATGAGCGGGAGGCTAAAGAAAACGGCGCAGACGTTGTGTTTATTGAAGCATATGACTGGAACGTGGGGTTTTTCAGAAAGAACGGCTATGAGACAGTGACAGGCATGCTTGCGGATTATCCAGGCGGTCACACCATGTATTGCTAGCAGAGGTCGCTCTGATCGACACACTAAGATGTTCCTGCTGATATGCTTCTTCAGGACGTTCTTTTTGAGACATCAGAATTGGTGACAGGGAAATAAGCAAATTGGAGGTTGTGAAAAATGAAAAACGGAATGAACAGCGGATATGGATTGGTAATTGGATTGTGCATGGGAACTGCCATCGGCGCAGCTACAGGCAGTATCGGTTTATGGCTGCCGGTTGGCCTGTGCATCGGGCTTGCTTTGGGCTCTGCATTTGACAATGGTGACGATTCGGATGATTCAAAATCCGATAAAGAAGAATGATAAACTGGAACTGATCCGGGTGCCAAGCAATGGGCAGATATAAACTGAAAAACAAAGGGATAAGGCTTGAAAAGGTGAATGACAGCAATTTCATTGATCTGATGGAACTGGAAGTTGCCAAATCGCAGAAAGCCTATGTTGCTTCGAACGCTGTCAGCATGGCTCAGGCTTATGCCGTAAATGCAAGCGGCAGGTTTGTACAGTGTTTCGGTATCTATGATAGAGACACGGCAGTCGGATTTGCCATGATCGGACACCATTCCGAAGAATATCAAGGCATGGCAGAAATCTATCGCCACAGCTATTATCTCTGGCGGTTTATGATCGATCGCAGATTTCAGGGAAGAGGATTTGGAAGGGATGCCCTGAACCTTCTTCTGGACTATGTACAGTCGTTTCCGGATGGGGAGGAAGATGCATG
>JAFWCP010000564.1 GCA_017536845.1 Solobacterium sp.
CCAGCCAGGTCTTGTTGATGAACATGACGCCGTTGCAGTCCGGCCACTTGCCCTGGAACTTGGGGGTGGCGAAGATGCGGCCGTCGCCGAGCTTGGCCAGGGCCAGGGTATCGGGCTCTTCTTCAAACATGGCCTTCACGTTGGGAGCATACTGGTCGATCAGATCAGTCAGTTCCATGAACAGGCCATCATAGGTGGTGTAATCGCTGTCGCTGGTGGCGTTGAACAGCAGATCCGGGATGTCGCCGGAGGCGAACCGGGTGGACTTCACCTGGTTCCAGTCGGTATAAATCTGTTCCCATTCGATGTCGACACCGGCTTCTTCCTCGATTTCCATCAGCCATTCCATGTCGTACACGCTCTGCGTGAGGGGATGGGCGATGAAAACGGCCTTCAGCTTTACTTTCTCGCCTTCGGCGTTGACCAGGGACACCATGCTCAGCAGCATCATGGCGGCCAGCAATAAAGCGACGATCTTCTTCATGTCTCTTTCCTCCTGTTTGATTTGTTTGAACGGCCGCATACCTTCTCGACCATTCGCTGACTATATCATACAATAATTGCGTGAGCTTTGGCAATGGAAAAACGAGAAAAAAGATGTAAATTTGGGTAATAAGTTCGTCATATACAGCAATGAATAAAACGGTTTCAAATACAAAAGATAAACATGGAAAGAGCAACAAACGAAAGCCTCAGGCCTCGATTTCCCCGCTGTATAAAGAATGACCTATTTTCCCCTTGTGTCTTCCTGATTTATCTGATATAATCAAAACCAGTGAAAAAAGATGGACTTTTCGGAAGATACATGAGGTATTGGGAGGAAATCAAATGAGCTACACGGTGCTTCCTCTTTCGGACCGGCGGCAGGTCACCCTGTGCGGCACCAACGTGTATCCCCGGCCGGAAACGCATCCCGACCGGGTTCTGCAGGAACACGATTTATTATATATTTTCAGCGGCGAGCAGCCCATCGCCCAGGACGACGAATCCTTTACCGTGCAGGCGGGGGATTTGCTTTTTCTCCGGGCAGGAAGCCATCATTACGGCACCGGGCTCGGCACGGTCAATATGCGGAATATTTTCATTCACATGAACGTTCTGCCGGGGGATCAGAAGAAAACGACGGTGACCAGGGAGGAAGTGGCCGCCAGCAGTGAAACGGACATGGTGATCCTGCCCACCCTGATCCATTGCGGCCAGAACAACGCCTGCACCAAGCTGATCAACGGCATCGTGGACGTGTACTGGTCCCACCGCCCCGCTAAGGAGCGCAGGCTGACGCTGCTGGTCAATCTGCTGCTGGATGAGCTGGCTGCCATCAGCATGGAAAACCAGACCGGAAAGGAGGAATGGACGGTCGCCGTGATCACCTTGTTTAAAAAGCACCCGGAAATCATGTACAGCCTGGACGAGCTGGCCGATATCGTGAAGATGAACGTGCGCACCATGTCCGCCCGCTTCCGGGAGATTACCGGCAAAAGCATTCATCAGTACCAGCTGGATTATAAGCTGGAAGCCGCCTATCGCGACCTGCGCACCGGACAGCACAGCGTTAAGGACGTGGCTCTGAACTACGGCTTTTGTGACGCGTATTATTTCAGCCGCCAGTTTAAAAAGAAGTTTGGCATGTCGCCAAAGCTGCTCAAACAGCGGGACCCCAGCGCCAACGTGAACCGGGATCTTGTCACGTAGTCTGATGGCGACGGGGAAACACGCTTATTCGTCTGTCAAATAAATAAATGCTTTCGTTTCCATTTCAGGAAGAAGTTTATCGCCCCCTTTCTTTTCGGCTGTTATATTTACTCTGAACAGCCAAAAAGTCAAGAACCAGTTTTCTTTTTTCAAAATACGGGATAGTCCGCATAGTCATACCAAACACTATAACACGATAGCCTCCTCAAAGATTCCTTCAACCTCGGTAAACTTGAACACTATAATACGATAACACGATTAAATGTTGGAAACTATACCACGATAGCCCGTCAATACTTGGAAACGATAATACGATAACACGGTTATACTTTGATACTATACTACGATAATACTTCCTTGGCAAAACCACTGTCTCAAGGGAAAAACTACCGCTCTAAAAAACTCAAATGCACCCCCTGACCGTAAATACCCTGATTTCAAGCGGTTTCAGAAGGTGCTATCGTATACTTCGTATGAAATCCGTTGTTCTAAGTTTACTGTGAAACCTTCTTATCCACGAATCGCAAAAAGGGCAGACTTATCCCTTGGTATGCATCTGTACACTTTCAACCGTATAAATCAGGCCGTCGCAGCAACGGTGGCAAGCGTCACTTCATAGCCTAATGCATTCAATCTTTTGACCATACTTTTGGCCTTACGTTCCTTGTTGAACTGATCATAATAATTGTTTCCGAGATCTTTGAATACCTCACCAGTAGAAAGTACATGATAGATAGCGATTAACATAGAATGAGCTACTGCGACGTATGCACGTTTTGTCCCTCGGTGCGCGCAGATCCGGGAAAACTGGGCGCTGAAATATGAATCTTTTACTTTCATCGCTGAATGAGCACAATTGACCAACGTTGTCCTCAACACTTGATTGCCTTTTGTCGTTCTACCGGATTTTCGCTTTTTTGCGCTCTCGTTATTTCCCGGACAAAGACCCGCCCATTTTGAAATGTGACGATCCGTTGGGAAACGGCTCATGTCAGTTCCTATCACGGAGATAATCGCCTGAGCGCTGGCGTTTCCTATGCCTGGAATTGCCTGAATCAGTTCGGAAGCTGTTTTTTCATCCGGAGTCATAAAATTATTGATTTCATCGTCCAGATTTTTGATGTGCGCATCCAATTCATCAAGGTGCAAGATCAGTTCCTTCATCATCTTTCGCTGAAGATCTGATAAAACACCGTTCAAGTCGGCTATGATCTGCTCCTTGCTGGCTTTGAGATTATGGGCGATAGCTTTATTCTTGTAAAGATCATCGTAGACAGCCGCATCGATCTTTTCACCCTGGATGATTTTTTCCAAAACACATCGCCCGCTCATCCCGCTGATATCCCTGATTGTTCCAGATATCTTAATGTTGGCGCCTTCAAGCATTTTCTGAAGTCGGTTGATCTCGCGTCCACGATCCTCAATCAGGCTTTTCCGATACCTGACCAATTCCCGCAGTTCCCGCTGATCTTTGTCAGGTACGTAGCTTGCCTTCAGCAAGCCGTGCTGGCAAAGATCTGCTATCCATTCTGCATCTTTTACGTCAGTCTTTCTTCCTGGAACTGACTTCATATGCTGGGCATTAACAACCATTGATGGTATTCCCATTACTTCCAGCACGTTGTACAGCGGCTTCCAGTATGACGCCGTACTTTCCATTGGTTTTGTCGCAACGATTATCCGAAGCAGAATCTATGTGCTTCTTCGGGAAGAGATGGCCCGGATGGAAAAGAAGCAGAACTTCATGACAGTCCCTGCGGCCCTCAAAGAACTGGAAAAGATAGAAATGTTGAAAGG
>JAFWCP010000565.1 GCA_017536845.1 Solobacterium sp.
ATTCAGAAGAAGGCACGGAAGCGGTTGCTGAGCCTGTCCGCGTCCGTCTCCTGAACATTGATTTACAGTCTGGGAATTTTACGTCATGGGAAGACTATCATCAGGCAGTGCTGACTTTTCATGAAAAGCTGGAAGAACTGCAGGAAGACGGACTCCTGAAAGATGTTGATTATGCGGTATCGAACAGTATGATGGGAAATATGTTCACTTCCCTGCATGTAGAGAACCCTTCTGTACCCGGTGATTATGAGAACCTGGCAAAACAGGGCATGGTTTTGGGAGTGAGCAGCGGCGAGGTGAAAATACCCGGAAGGGAAGCTGTCCGTCTCATAGAGGGAACTGCTTTTGCGCAGGTTGATCTTGATGATGGCAGACAGGTTGCCGTGGTTCCTTCCACGCTTTGGAATCAGGAATACCATGTAGGAGATTCGCTTTATATCGATTCGTATGTATTTCTTTCCAGCGGAAATGTAGATCAGCAGATATCCACTCCTTTCCTTGTCATAGGAGTTTACGAGAACGAAGGGAACGGTGCTGTTTTCATTCCAATGCAGACGTTTGAAAAGCTGACCGAGAAATCCCTTTCATTCTTCGCTGAGAACGGATATGACTATTTTGGGCAGGACGCTCATCCATCGTACAGATGGAACCAGTATTTCCAGGAGGAAGTGGAGCTTGCTTCAGAGGCAGATGTGCCGGAACTGAAAGAGGCTCTTTCGCAATGGAACTGTGAATTTGAAGTGCTCGAATGATGCAGGATACAGACAGATACGAAAAGGCCGGATTCTCATGATCCGGTTTTTATAATAAAAAAAAAGCAGTCGGGGTGACGGGATTCGAACCCACGACCTCTTCGTCCCGAACGAAGCGCGCTACCAAACTGCGCCACACCCCGATGACTGACTGCATTGAATATTATACACTCATCCGCGGCGAAATCAACTGTTTTTTTCAAGACTTTTGCAGATTTGCTGAATGCGCATCATGCGATTAATAATCTGTTCACGTGTGTCCACGATATTGCCGTCCGGATCACGGATAATTTCGGCATGGGCAGCTGCATCTGCCGCACAAAGATGCATCAGAACAGTGAAGTCATGGATGCTGCGGCCGCTGCGGCTGATCACCCGCTGTACGTTTTTCTCATTGATCAGCAGCCTGGTGGATTCGGCATTTTCCAGCCGGAACTTCATAAAGGTGTCATGGGCGTCAATGTAGAATGCAATACGGCTGATTTCCTCTTCCGCAAAGCCCAGATCCCGCAGAATCGGGATTGCAATACGCATGGAAAGACGGGGATGGCCGGGATAGATGCGGCGGGCATTGCCGTATCTGTCATATCTGATTTCCATGGCGTCGGGTTTGCCGATATCATGGAAAAAGGCCGCGGTGAGCAGCTCGTCATATTCCTGCGCCGTCAGCCCGTTTGGGTCAACTGCCTTTACGGTTTCCATCGTATGGTCAAGAAGGTCATAGCAATGATAAGGATGCTGCTGGTCATAGCCCTTCATCGCCATGGCGGCCGGGGAGACCTGCAGCAGGGTATCCACATCCAGTGTGTGCAGTGCCTGTAAGAATTTCTGCCTGTTCATGGCCTCTATTTTAATGTGAAACTTTCGTGAGATTCAATGGGGATTCTGTGTGATTCTGCCAATCGGTGTTATCATTTTCGGCGTATGACTGGGAGGGTGCAGTAATGAAGATAACGATTCTGTCCATGTTTCCGGAAATGTTTGCCAGCTACCAGGCTTCCATCCTTGTCACAAGGGCGAAGGAAAAAGGCCTTCTGGATCTGGAAATCGTGGATCTGAAGGAATATGCCAAAGGCTCATACCGGCGGATGGACGATTCGCCCTACGGGGGCGGGGCGGGCATGCTGATAAGGTGCGACTGCATCCTCAACGCCCTCGATGCGGTGCGCACTCCATGCTCAAGGGTCGTCCTGTTTGCGGCCGGCGGCATGCCTTATAAGCAGGCTGATGCCGACCGTTACAGCACGCTTGACCATCTCATCCTGATTGCCGGCCACTATGAAGGCGTGGATGCCAGGGTCTATGAGTTCTGCGATGAAATCATCTCCGTCGGCGATTATGTGCTTTCCGGCGGGGAACTGCCGGCCATGACCGTCTGCGATTCGGTTGTCCGTCTGCTTGACGGGGTGCTGCGGGATGAAAGCACCGTGACCGAATCCTTCCGCGGAGACCTGCTGGAATACCCCCAGTACACCAGGCCGTCGGAATACAGGGGCATGAAAGTGCCGGACGTCCTGCGCAGCGGCAACCATGCGGCCATTGAAGCCTGGCGCAGGGAACAGGCGGAAGCCTGGACAAAGAAATGGCGGCCGGATCTATATGAAGCATACAGGAGGAAAAATGATACGTGAAATCAACAGGGACATCATCCTATTGAAAAAGAAGTGCCGGCCGGCGGAAAAGAAGGATCTTCCCATTGCCAGGAATCTGAAGGACACCCTTGTCTTCCATCAGAAGGAGTGTGTCGGCATGGCTGCCAACATGATCGGCGAACCGGTGTGCATCATTGCCGTCATGCAGTTCATCATGCCGGTCGTGATGCTCAACCCTGTCATCACCGCAAAGAAGCAGCCGTATGATACGGAAGAAGGATGCCTCTCGTTATCAGGCAGAAGAAAGACGACCCGCTGGCAGGAAATCACCGTCAGATGGCAGGATATGGATTTCGTTCTGCATCAGGGAACATTCTCCGGCTACATGGCCCAGATCATCCAGCATGAGTGTGATCATCTGAACGGTATTGTCATTTGATTTTGGCAGATGTGCTATAATCAAACGGAGCCGAAGGCTGTTTTTGTGATGAAATAAAGGAAGGAAACGATGAACAGAGATATCAGAAAGATTACGGACGGCGCAATGATGGCAGGGCTTATCGCGGTTTTCCTGCTGTTGGACAGATACATGGCCGGCACATTGTCGGCGTATTTCGTATTTATCATGCCGCTGCCGATGGTCTTTTTTACCGCGAAATACGGCTGGAAAGATGCTATGCCGGTGCTGTTTGCGGTGTTCGTCTTCCTTTTCCTGTTTGGAACGATCAGCGCCATGTTCTTCGGCGGGGCAGCCTGCATCCTCGGCGTGATTTACGGCGACGGGGTATTCCGGCGGGTCTCCAGCGGCCGGCTGCTGTTAAGGGCCGCCGTGTGCGGGGCCGCGCTGGAAGCGGCAGCGCTGGTGTTCTATGCCGGGGTATACGGCATCAATATGAGCGACTACATCGCTGAAGAAAAGGAACTGTTTACAGCGATCGGCCAGACGACCGGGGTTGACTTTTCCTATTTTGCGGACAATACGTCCCTGATGGTCAACCTGTACCTGTTTTCCACGATCCTGATGGGCATGCTGGAAGGCTATGTCACCCACATGCTCAGCACGATCCTGCTCAGACGGATGAAGATCGCCGTTCCCAAACCCCAGCCGATCGAGAAATACTTTCCCCCGAAATGGTCAGGCTATCTCGGTCTGCTGCTGCTTGTCGGCTATTACTTTACCATGTTTGGCCGCATCAGCAGCCCGTTCCTGTACAACACGATGATGATCGGCGGCATGGCGTCGGCCTTCTACCTTGGCTTTTTCGGGATCGTCGGCATTACGACCATCGTCGCCCTGACCCAGCCGGCAAGGAAAGGCATCGGCCGGCTGATCGGAATCCTGCTGTTCTTCCTGAATCTGATGCTTTGCGCAGTGGCAGGGTTCCTGTACATTACGACCGACTATCATGAAAAGCTGCTGAAGGGAGGAACTGAGAATGCGACAGAAAATCGATAAGGCGAGAAAATACATCCTTCTTGTCCTCCTGATCCAGGCGGCGCTGTTAGCGGTTCTGGGCCTGATTGTCCATCTTGACATTCTCTACGCGATCATCGTGTTCATCGTGGAATGCGTCTGCTTTTATATCCTGTTTGAAAGGATTGAAAAGTATGCCGCCGAGCAGTCGATCGGCGTCAAGAGCACCCTTGGCACGGTGGCCAAGGAAGCCTACCTCAAAGGCGGCATCG
Organism: Solobacterium sp.; assembly: GCA_017536845.1. Next base: position 4,031 of record JAFWCP010000565.1, read on the forward strand.
GCATCCTGATCTATGATGAGGACTACATCATCACCTTTATGAGCGAACTGTTTGAAAGCCGCCACAGCAACCGGCTGGGCACAAAGCTCCTGACCTGGATTCCTGAGGCGGATGAACTGATCGCCGGCCGAAGCGACAAGGCTGAAATCACCCTGGATGACAGACGCTATGAAATCACCCGCAAGGACGATGCCCCGGTGCTGTTTTTCCGCGATGTCACGGAACTGGAGCTGTACAAAGGCAAGTACGAAGGTGAACACATCGTCATGGGCCTTGCCAGCTTTGACAACTATGAAGAAACAACCCTGTATCTTGACGAGGCGGAAATGACGGTGATCAATACGGCCGTCCGTCTGCCTTTGACCGAATACTGTGCGGCCCACGGCATCTTCTGCCGGCGGCTGAATACCAACTACCGCTATATGCTCGTCTTGAACGAGCGGATCCTGAACGAAATCATGGCCGACCGCTTCTCGGTGCTCAACACCGTCCGCAAGTCGGCCCAGAAGCAGGATGTGCTGATCACCCTTTCCATGGCCTTTGCCCGAGGGACAAGCGACTTTGCCGAAATGGAGGCCATGGTCGTCAACCTGATGGACCTTGCCCAGACCCGCGGCGGCGACCAGGTTGCCGTGCAGACCAAAGGCCAGGAAGTACGCTATTTCGGCGGCTCCACGGAAGCGGCGGAAAAGCATTCCAGAGTCAGGGTAAGGGTCATGTCGCATGCTTTGCGTGATCTGATCCAGAGGTCTTCCAACGTCATCATCTGCGGCCACAAGACAGCGGATTTTGACTGCATCGGTTCCGCCATCTGCCTTTCCCGCATGGCGGCAGCCCTGCACAAGCAGGTGGTCATCATCGCCAAGACCGGCGGCATTGAGGAAAAGCTTAACGCCGTCATGAAGGCCAATGAGGCCAAACTGAAGGAACAGGTGACCTTTGTGACCGAAGGCGAGGCGATCAACCAGCTGCAGGAGAACACCCTGGTCATCATGACTGACCACCACAATGTCAAACAGTCCAACGGCGCCAAGCTGCTGGAACAGGCCCGGAAGGTTGCCATCATCGACCACCACCGCCGTTCAACCGAAATCGGTGTCAAGCCGATCCTGATGTACATCGAAGCCAGCGCGTCCTCGACCTGCGAGCTCTTGACGGAGATGATCCCCTATATTTCATCCAACGTCGACATCAGCGAACTGGCCGCGACGATCATGCTGGCGGGAATGGTCGTGGACACCCAGAAATGGCGGGTGCGGACCGGTTCACGTACCTATGAGGCGGCGGCTGAACTGCGCAAGCTGGGCGGCGACCCTCAGGAAGTGTACGATTACCTGAAAGACACCTTCGACGAAATCTCCGTCAAGAGCGAGATGATCTCCCAGAGCGAAAAACTCGGCCATGGGGTTGTCGTCTCGTGCGTGCACGGCCGTACCACGACCCGCTCCCTGATGTCGCAGGTGGCGGATACGCTGCTTTCGGTGCAGGGCATCACGGCAGCCTTTGTGATCTCGAATGTCACTGATACCGAAACGGCGATTTCGGCCCGCTCGGACGGTTCGATCAACGTCCAGATGATCATGGAAAAAATGCAGGGCGGCGGCCATATGACGGCAGCCGCAACCCAGCGCTCCCGGACCACGGTGGATGCGCTGAAGAAGGAATTGACAGAAGTGCTTGAGCAGTACTTCAGAGAGGAGAAAAACGAAAATGAGAGTCATTCTTAAGC
>JAFWCP010000566.1 GCA_017536845.1 Solobacterium sp.
ATATTTCCCGCAGTTTTTCGATCAGAGCCTGTTTCCCGTCTTGTTTGATAAAATATCCGACGACCTTCGGTCCAAAAGACGCACGCATCAGTTCATCGATACCTGTAACATACAAGATGTAGGAAGCATACTTCTGCAGATATCCTGCATGATGGATGCTGAGGGTTTCACCAAGGACTATATCAAGCAGAAACAGGTCGTATTTCTTTCCCTGCCTGATAAATCCAGACAGCTCGCTGAACGCATCTGTCCTGGCATCCGGCAGTGACTGTCTCACGCATTCGATGATCCACTTAAGATCCTGCGGATTGTCATCAATCACACATATTTCAATCGTTTCATTCTGATTCATGGATGTATTGTATCACGAAGAAAGATAGCCTGTGGCAAAACTACATTTCTGTTTTCCCGGCAAACCGCTGTGGATGTTCTTTGTGAAGGGAAAGCCGACAGACCGAGCTTTTCGGTATTCAGAGTCGGAGTAAAAAGAGGATAAACGAATCCCTGCTTCAAGAGCAGTAAAACAGTTTTCTGATACCTGATTCTGTCAACATACAGATCATCCCCAGTATTCATGCAGATAGTAATCATGCATCAGTGACGAAGCATCATGAGTATACGCCGCGTGGCACCGCTTCCTCCTGAGGTAAGAGGGACACCAGAAAATGTGCCCCCTTTTCCTTGCCGGATAATGAAAATCAGGGCATTGTTCAAAAATCAAATCTGATCTGTATTGAACACCAAAAAACAGATACTTCGACCCTCAGACAGATTATCATGCCTGTTCGTTCCTTGCCGGTGATTTTGGAGTTGTCATGCTGTCTTTCCGGACTATGAATTCTGCGTTTCGGATTCGTAATGATAATGATGGCCAATCCTGATCAGCACGTTTTGGTCATACCTGCCATGGCGGCAGTGTCTCATATTTATCAATAAACCTCATTCTAAGTTGAGATACGGGAGCAGTGTATCCAGAAGGATCCAGTCTTCTGCCGGCTTTTCCGCGACGATATCTTCCCTGTCAGAGAATGCCAGCACATACCCTTCTTCGACACTGTATGTTACCGTCTGCGTATGCATCGCCGCATCGGTCAGCTTGATCTGAATGACGCCGGACGACGGGATGGAAAAGGTGCGGTAATCCGAGTATACGTCAATCTCTTCAATCGTTTCCATAATCGCCTGGATGCTGTCTTCCTCGGAGATGACGACCGACATGACGTCTTCGTATTCAGGATACGTGAGTTCAATCTGCACCGGGTTTTTTATGATATAGCTGCTGAGCCTGGAAGCTTTCTGATAATGCGGCGCCGGGTCGATTTTCTGAACAACACCGATCGTTTGCCCACGGGAGGATGTTACAGTTGTATAGGTGATGCTTACAATGTCGCCTCGTTCAAAACACTCCTGCGTGTCTTCACTGACGTAATAGATATTCGGCATATCTTCATCCAGCGTATAAACATGCATGGACGGCCGGTTGTTTTTCTCGCTGAAATAAAGGACTGCCCCTTCTCCTGTGCGGATGGTTTCGTCTTCGATCCAGGTGACGGATTCCTGCAAAAGCGGCTGGTATGCTGACGGTTCGTCCGTTTCGACAGGTTTGGCAGAAGAAGCCGCCTGGCATCCCCATAGACAGCAGGACGCAAGGAACATCGAAATGATCTGTACTGTTTTCTTCATCAGACACCTCCTGTTTGAAAAAAAGCGCACGCTCAGGCATGCGCTGATTCTGTTTTTCTGACGTTGGCGCTCATCATGGCGACGCAGTCTTCGATATCTTCGAGCGACATCAGCTTGCAGCCGGAAGCACACAGATGGCCGCCGCCGTGGTATTTCCGGGCCGGTTCGTTGACATCGGCGTATTTGGCCCGCAGGGAGCCGTCATAGAGGCCGCTGCCGTCATCACGCTCGGTAAACAGCGCCCAGGCACCGATTTCCCGGATGCCGCCGAAGGTATTGACATAGTCCCTGGCATGCGGGCCGCTGATCTGCAGGCTTTTCAGGTCCTGCAGCGAGAGAATGGCATAAGCGGTATTTCCCTCATGAATCCTCATGATGCTTCTTAAATGCGAGATAAACCGGTATGTCGCAAGGTCTGTATCATACAGGGCGTGATGGATCTCCGCCAGGTCAATGCCTTTGGCCGCCAGGGCCGAAGCAATTAACAGTGTATCGGAAGACGTCGAGCCGGTGGTAAAGCCGAGCGAATCGGATACCATGCCCTGATACAGATACAGTGCGGTCTTTTCCGAAAGCACCAGGTCTTCATAGGACAGGAAGCATTGGGCCAGGATCTCGCAGGAGGAGGATGCCGTCTCATCGACATACTCTTTCGCCGCGTAGGATTCTACCGGCAGATGGTGGTCAATCTTGAGCGTATCGGCAGCGCTCTGCCAGCGGTCATCGTCGATGCGGGCAGCACTGCCGCAGTCGGTAATGATGGCAAGTGAGCGTTTCACCGTTTCATCATCGGCCGCGTCAAGTTCCTCGAAGATGCCGATGCCAAGCGTTTCATGGCCCAGCGCGTAAATGTGCTTCTGCGGCCAGTTGTCCTTGATGAACTGCTTCAGGGCAAAGGCGGAACCGTACGCGTCGGCATCGGGATGAACATGGCGGAAGACGGTGATGTCTTCCGCCTGTTCGATTGTTTTTCTGAGATCTTCAAAAGAGATCATAAGCCGAGGAGTCTGACTGTGTCGCGGGCGATCACGAGTTCTTCGTTGGTCGGTACGACATAGACAGCGATCTTCGAATCCGGCTTGGAGATCAGGCATTCCTCACCGCGGACAGTCCGGTTGAGGTCATAGTCAATGGACAGATCCATGGCTTCTTCCAGGCCCTTGAGGATTCTTTCTCTTGTGAAGACGTCGTTTTCACCAAGACCGGCAGTGAAGACCATGGCGTCGACATGACCAAGCTGGGCGTAATAGCCGCCGATGACGTTGACGCAGCGGTTGGTATAGAGGTCAACTGTCAGCTTCGCTCTTTCATTGCCTTCTTCGAGGGCTGCCTGGATGTCACGGGCGTCGGAAGAAATGCCGGAAACACCGAGCATGCCGCTTCTCTTGTTCAGGAATGTATCCATTTCGTCCGGTGTGCATTCCAGTTTCTTCATCCTGTAGAAGACGACGGTCGGGTCGATGTCGCCGCTTCTTGTACCCATCATGATGCCGCCCAGCGGGGTCAGGCCCATGGAGGTGTTGACGCACTTGCCGCCCTTGATTGCGGTGATGGAAGCGCCGTTGCCAAGGTGGCAGGTGATCATGTTGAGGTCTTCAACATTCTTTTCCATCAGTTCGGCTGCTCTTCTGTTGACATACCAGTGGGATGTGCCATGGGCGCCGTATCTTCTGATCTTGTACTGTGTGTACCAGTCATACGGTACCGGGAACAGATAGCTCTCCGGTGTCATGGTCTGATGGAAGGCGGTATCGAAGACAAAGACATGGCCGATGGCCGGCAGAGCTTCCTTGAACGCCTTATAGCAGACCAGGTGTGCATGGTTGTGGAGCGGAGCCAGTTCAGCCAGTTCATCAACCTTTTCGACAACATCCTCGTCAACAACGACAGAGCCGGAGAAATATGCGCCGCCCTGGACGATGCGATGGCCGGCACCCTTGATTTCATCAAGGCTCTTGACGATACCGAGTTCGGTCAGCTCGTTGAGAAGAATGTTGACTGCCTTTTTGTGGTCGGGAATCGGCAGGGTCATGGATTTCTTTTCGCCATTCCACTTGATGGTGAATGCGCCCATGTCCAGGCCGATGCGTTCTGCCTGTCCGCTGGCCAGAACGGTCTCGGACGGCATGTCGAAAAGCTGAAACTTCAAAGATGATGAACCTGAATTGACTGAAATAACTTTGATCATTTTATCCTCCTTCAGTTATTTTCCATATCAATGAGAAGATGCACGGTTTCCTGTATCTCCTGATTGCCTTTTTCAAGAAGCGTCTGGTACATCCTTCCCCGTTGATCATGATCGCGGAGAAGGTGCAGAAGGCTTTCGTATCTTTCCAGTTCCGTCCGGCATTTGCGCACCGTGTCATAGACGGCGGCGCGGGACGTACCGGTGATCTCGGCGATTTCCTGCAGGGAATAATCCTCGCTGTAATACCAGCCTGCGATCTCCTGCTGCCGCTCGGTCAGCAGACAGCCGTAGAACACCAGAAGCCGGTCGGTCTGAATCTTATTCTCCATGGTTGAGACCCTCGGAAATGCTGTAGAGATAGCTGTCCAGGTCGAAAGGTCTCAGATCCTCGGGCTGCTCGCCAAGGCCGATGAACAGAACCGGCAGGTGCAGCGTATGCTTGATGGCCAGAATGATGCCGCCCTTGGCGGTGCCGTCCATCTTGGTCAGGATGATGCC
>JAFWCP010000567.1 GCA_017536845.1 Solobacterium sp.
CATTTGCAAGGAGAAATAAAGTGATTGAAGAAAAGAATCATGCGCTGTGCCCTGATCGGCCTGGGCGTGATGAGAAAGAAATATGCTTTGATGCTGGACAGTCAGGAAGTCAAAGGGCTGAGCCTTGCGGCTGTTGTCTGCCGCAGCGACGATTCCGTTCAATGGGCAAATGACCATCTTCACATCAGTGACAGAGTTTTCCGGAATGAAGATGAACTGTACTGCCATTCCGAACTGTTTGACGCGGTGCTGATCGTTACGCCGGACAAGCTGCATCCGCAGATGACCATCCGGGCCCTGGCGGAAGGAAAGCATGTGATGTGTGACAAACCGCCTGGAATTCTGTATGCAGATGCAGAAAAGATGCAGGAAACTGCCGAGCGCAACGGACTTGTTTACGCCCTGATGTGCCATCAGCGGACATTTCCTGCCCATATGCGGGTCAGGCAGCTGCTTCGCGAAGGCGCTGTGGGATCCATCCGCAGGGTTCTGCTTGTTAACAGCATGTTCTTCCGGACCCCCGCATATCATGCATCAAGCCCGTGGCGAAGCAGCTGGAAGGGCGAAGGAGGCGGTGCTTTGATCAACCAGGGCTACCATATTCTTGACTTCTGTACAGATCTTTTCGGCCTGCCCGAAACTGTCTATGCGATGATCCCCTTCGGCAAATACAATGCATTTCTGGTTGATGATGAAGCAACGGTTCTGATGGAATACCCGGACCGGATGACCGGTACGTTTATCATCAGCACCGGTGAACGTTATCCGGTCGACCGCCTCGAAATCCTGGGCACGGAAGGCAGTCTGATCCTGGAAGGAAACCACCTTCGTCTGACCCGTTTCAGCCAAGACACGGAAGGCTGCGGACAGCAGGTGATTGAAGAAGACCATGCCAGGGAAACAAAGCCATATCACATCATGCTGGAAAATTTTGCAGAAGCGATCAACAGCGGAACATCACTGATTGCTTCAGGAAAAGAAGGGATCGGCGTGCTGCAGCTGATCAATGCTGCATATCTGTCTGCCTGGGCAGAAAAGAAAGTCACCCTGCCGGTTGATGCAGACGCATACACAGCCTGCCTGAAGCAGAAAGAAGCAGAGGAATAGGAATATGAAGCAGCTGTCCTATGTCATTGTCGGCAGCGGTTATCGCGCTGCCTTCTATGGCCGTATCGCCAGCCGGTATCCTGACCTTTTCCGGGCAATGTTTTACAGCCGCAGCGAAGAAAAAGCCAAAGCCATCCATGCAGCATCCGGACTGATGGCGTCTTCTTCTGTTCAGGAATGTCTGGCTTTCCGTCCGGATTTTGCGGTCATTGCCGTGACAAAGGCGGCCATTGCGGATGTCGCTGATCAATGGCTGCAGATGGGCCTGCCTGCAGCATTAGAAACACTGCCGGCAACACGCCTGCCCGACTGAACCGGATATGGGAGCTTTCCCGGCAGGAACCGGCAAAGATCACCGTTTTTGAACAGTATCACCGCTATCCGGTGCTTGCGGCCGGTCTGAAGGCGGTAACGGATGGGAAGATCGGCAAACCGCAGTCGGTCATGATATCTCTGGTGCATGATTACCATGCGGCCAGCCTGATCAGACGGATCCTGCATACAGAGGGAGAAGACTTCATTCTGACCGGAATGCGCCAGCAGAATCATGTCACCGAGACGGATTCCAGATATGGTCCGGTCAATGACGGCCGCATGGCGGTAAAGAACCGGGATACCATTCTGTTCAGGTACGCTTCCGGAAAGACAGCAGTCTATGACTTCTGCGGGGTGCAGTACCATTCATTTATCCGCTCACTCCATCTTACGGTAAGAGGTGACAGAGGGGAATGGTGCGACCGCGTGCTTTCCTATGTGAATCCGGATCATCGCATCGTTCAGGAACCGGTAATGCCGCTGATTGAGAAACAGTATCAGCACCTTGATACAAAGGCATTGCAGGAAGAAAGACGGACGTGGTCGCCGTTCCTGCAGCTCAGCGACAGTCAGGACGAATTTGCCATTGCTGCAATGCTGTGGGATATGCGGGAATATCTGGAATGCGGAAAAGAAGCATACCCTCTGAAAGAAGCGCTGTCTGATGCGTATACCTGGCTTTTGATGGAAGAAGCGCTCACCCATCCAGGAAAAACGGTTGTTTCAGAAAAGCAGATCTGGGAATAACAGAAAGAAAAATCAAGAGCTCAGCCAGGAAAAACTGAATGAAACACAGAGGAAAACGCCGTTGAAAGCGTTTTCCTTTCAATTTGAATTATGCAAGTCACCGAAAGTTTAAGAAAAATTGAAGAAAAAGCTTGCAGGGAGGGAGGAAAAGAGGTAAAGTAATTGGGCTGTCGCAAAGAGCGGCAGGGAGATCTTTGAAAACCAGACAGGAAAAGAATTACACAGCAAACGTCAAGCACAGAAAGAGGTTGGTATAAAACCTCTATAAAATAAAGAGTACAGAAATCAAATGAAGAGTTTGATCCTGGC
>JAFWCP010000568.1 GCA_017536845.1 Solobacterium sp.
CAATGACAGCCATGATGATGACATATCCTGGTGAATCATTCTTGATACGAAGGCATCCAGCCATTGATAATGGTGGAAAATCCCTCCCATAAGACACCAAAAGGAGTGAGTTCATCATTCAGTTTCCAAAGGATAATCAATCCGCACAAAAACATTACAATCACAACAGAAACAAGCACCAGAATACGGATCAGTCCAAAGCTTCCCTTCGACATCCGGTTATCAAACCAGTAGTTAAAACGTTCTTTCAGAGTTGGTTTCTTCATAAAATCCCCTTCCGGGCAAACCTGGCAGGAAAGAATTCATTCCTGATTCCGTATCTGCGCGAGCAGGTCTCTGGCCGCGGCGATCTCCGTGACAATCTGGTTTTCTTCCTTCTGCAGACGGTCGATGACTTCCTCCAGCATGGTGCATGCGGCTGATGGCTCAGCATCTATGATCATCGAGATTTCCGAAATACGCAGGCCGGCCTGCTGGTAGCGGATGATCATCTGCAGCCTTTCAATGGCTTTGGCACCATACATCTTCGCCTTCTGCGGCCCTACCCTTCTTGTCGGTTTGAGAAGACCGATTCTGTCGTAATAAAAGAGGCGTTTTCTTGTCACTCCTGTCATCATGCATACTTCGTGAACCGTCTTCATTGCCCAATCTTTCTCTTGTGAAGATTGTAAATCCGTTCCCTTGGGGAACGGTCAAGCCGAAAGATTCGTATTTGATGAGGAGATGAAAAAAGCTGATCATCAGATCAGCTCATTTCCTTACGCCCGGTTCTGATCACGCCATGCTGCAAATGCGTTGAGCTCCGGTTCGCAGAGCTTAAACGCAGCCGCAAATACGGCGATATCATCCAGATGCCCGAGAATCGGAATGTTGTCCGGAATCAGATCCTTGCCCTTCAGCAGGTAAACCAGAGAAGAAACCATCGCGGCGATGACCTTCGGTGAAACCTCTGTATATTCCTTTGTGATGTAGCTGCGGATCATCGCAATCATCAGCGGAACATTTGCCAGCGCCGTACCGGCAACGGGAATGCCCTTCAGCTTTTCTTCCAGCTGTTCCAGCAGCTCAAACACCTTTGCAGGTTCCTTGATCAGTTCCTGTGCCTGTTCCATACCTTCATCCAATACCTTTTTCGCCTGTTCCATTGAAATCTGTGCCATGATTCTTACCTCCTGTTTTACTAATATTATAAACCAGATCTTTTCCGTTTACATCATTAATGTGGTTTACGTTCCTGCGCCATTTCTGATCTGTTTATTTTGGAGATTAGAGCATATTCACAAAATTTATGCAACAGATTTCCGATACTGTGGTATAATAAGTGCGGAAAACAAAAAAAGTACTGAAGATAGAATACAGTTAGTTTATTTATTACCCAGTTAGTCCGGTACAGATCAAAGAGCTTGGTCTCTTTTGTCCTGTACCGGCCTTTTTGTTTTTCCAGAAAGGAAGGCGGAATATGAGAACAGAGACAGAAGAGAAGCTGCTTCGCTACATTCCCCTGCACCCGCATGACAAAATGAAAAGCATGGCCTCGGTGCTGGGCATCACCCTGTTTGAAACAGCGGTGCAGATGAAGGAATTATATCGTAAAGGCATAGTCATCAGACTGCCGGAGGGGGAGGGATACTGGGCTGTGAGTCCCAATCCCGTACCGCTGAAATTTCCGGAAACCGGGGATATCCTGATTGATATCGCATGTATGCTAATGATCGAAAAACCATCCATTTCCACTGAGGAAATTGCCGATCACCTGTATACTGCCCAGATCACGGTTGCCCGGCTGCTCCGGAATATGAAAAGCCGCGGGATCGTCGTAAGAACCGGCACCCGCCGCAATGGTAAATGGATGGTCAGATGTGACTGAAGAAAGGGCACCAGCCCTTTTTTTCCGGCAACGAAAAACAGACGGTTTCCCGTCTGCTCAGAACATCTTTCTGCGGCTGCTGCTCAGGTTGTCGCAGTAATACCTCACCGTAAAGGCTGCCGGGGTTTCATCCAGGATCTGGTCCCCTTCCAGCATGCAGTCCTTCATGGCATCAATCACCTTTTCCCTGTCCTTTGCGCTTTTTGCAAGATCAGCTGCCTTGACATCATATGCATTCCAGCCGTTGACATTCTGTTCCTTCTTCAGCCAGAGAATTGTCTTTACATAGTCTTCCATCTTTTATCTCATTTCATAAGTCCATTCATGTTTTGCCCGCAGGATGGCCGAAATATCCTTCAGCTGGTAAATCAGGCTGTTGGGCCTTGCTTCCATCAGCTCCACTTCCTTCTTAGGCTCTGATACGAAGCCGATCGCATAGACGCCGGCCCTTCTTGCGGCAATCACATCAGAACCATTATCGCCGACATAAATGCAGCTGTCATGTCCTTTGCCCAGCTTTTCACACGCCAGCAGGATTCCATCCGGCTCCGGTTTCGGCTTTCCGATCCGGTCACCGCCCAGCACCAGCGAGAAATACTTCTTGATGTGGAAAAAATTCAGCCAGTCCCGGCAGGAAGCTGTCACCCGGGAAGAGACAATGCCCAGGGTAAAACCCCTTTCTTTCAGGTCTTTGAGCAGATCTTCCGCACCGGGGAACAGTTCCGCCACCCCCGTCCAGTCATGCGATACCTGATACTGCCGGTAGTCTTCCACCAGCTCATCCGTATCACAGTCAGGAAACAGCTTCTTGATTTCCACCTCAAGAGGCGGCCCGAAGACCTCCATCTGCACCATATCGGTAAAGTCATTGATATTGCCGTATTTCTTAAACAGATATCTGTAACATTCCGTGACAACCGGCAGGCTGTTCATCAACGTCCCGTCCAGGTCAAACAGGATCACCGGCCGCTGCCGACGACGGAAGAACAGCAGGATCCAGAGCACAATGCCAATGCCCTCCAGCAGGATCGCCGGAACCAGTATATTGTTCGCATCCGGATCCAGGCTGTTCAGGCAGGATACAATTCTTTCCACGCCCATCCACATCAGGGAATACGCAGCCGCGTCACCCCGCCTTTGATGGCCCAGGACAAAGTACGTCAGCAGAAAGCCAAGCAGGTCCAGGACTACCACCAGACGCATCTGGTTGTTTACGGCCTTGCTTACCCGGGCCACTGCCGACATCAGCAGCATTCCCGGCAGCAAGGCATCCCAGCAGCGGAACACCGACATATTGTTCTTCTTCAGATACAGACCGGTGAAGGCCATATCCGCAAGCACAATGCCGATGATGCCGAAGCCCCCGTCCCGCATCCGGAATACATAAGGGACATACCTCCGGTATTCATGCCAGTTCTGCAGCACCCAGAAACATCTGCCCCCGATCACGCCGAAGACCAGGCAGAAGAAGAGGATTTCCGTAGAATCATCCACTGAGTACCCCTGTCTGTAGCGCCGGAAGGCAAACGCAATAAAGGCGGCCGCAACCGCCATTACAATTCCCAGAGCCTGAAGAAAACTAATCATTCCGGTGTCCTCCGCTGTACTCCAGAAATCTCTTCTTAATTGCACTGGAACTGTCATAGCCCGCTTCTTTCAGGCGGAAATTCGTAACCGCTGATTCCACCAGCCTGCCGACGTTTCTGCCTGCCGTAATCGGCAGCACAATGGTCGGGATCAGGACATCCAGGATCTTGGTGTACCGGTAGGTTTCATCCCCGATCCGGTTGTATTCTGCCTTGTCCTCATACGGGACAAACCGGATGACAAGATCAATTCTGGTAGACGTTCCCAGCGCCGAAGCTCCGAACATCTTTTCCACATCAATGATGCCGATGCCTCTGATTTCCAGAAGCCCGTTGATGATATCCGGCGCATGTCCGAAAATGCTGTTGTGAATATGGGTGACATCCACACGGTCATCCGCAATCAGCACCTGTCCGTCACGGATCAGGTCCAGAGCGGTTTCTGATTTGCCCATGCCGCTTTCACCTACCATAAGCACACCGGTACCGTATATGCTCATAAGAACACCTGAAAGGGTATCCTCCGGTGCCAGTTTCTCATCCAGGAAGGTGATGATATCCGCAATGATGCGGTAGGTTTCCATGCCCGTTCGAAGAATCGGGAAGTTGTTTGCCTGCGCAATCTCCCGCAGAATCGGCGGCAGCACGTTGTTTTTGGTAATAATGATGGCCGGCGTAAGCCCGTCCGTCAGTAACGGAAACCGGCTTCGCTGATCCTCCTCACGCATGGTGACGATAAATTCGGATTCCTTATTTCCGATAATCACAATCCGGCGAGGTTCTGTCGGTTTGGCAAACCCGCACAGTTCAAAGCCGGGGCGGTTGATATCCGGAACGACCGTCCAGCGATTCAGGGAAGTATCATCGCCTGTCATCTGTTCAAATCTGAAATACTTGACGATTTCCCGAATCGTCACTTTCTTTTCATAGGTGTATTCTGACATATGATCCTTCCTTTCCCTGCACATTATACCATACTCCTTTTTATGTATGATGCATGAACTGTGCAGACTTTTGCAAACGCTTACATCTTCATTTATCCATTGCTGTTTCTGACGAAAAAACGGCTGCCCATAAGGCTGAAAACCTTAAGCAGCAGTCGTTTGCACATCATTGATTCAGGCCGTCAGAAGCGACGGGTTGGCCATGATCAGCCGGGCCGAGAAATACATCATGAACTGTACTTCTTCAAAAATCGTATTGGGCATGGCGATCTTGACCGATTTGACCTTCATCTGGTTTTCCGGTACATTGCCCACAAAATACATCTGAGCCTTGAGCCTCTCAAACAGGTCGGTACTGCCAATGAGCCTTAAGCGCACTTCCCGGAAGGTATTGTGCGGGGCGCAGATGATGAACACATCATCCTCATTCATGCTTAAAAGCTCAGCCTTATCCAGGCGCGACACCGTACGGGCAACAACCTTATGCCGGAAAAGATCCCTTACCAGCACCGGAAACATGCAGCGGGTTTCAATCGAACCGTAAATGATCACCCTGCCGGCATGATAGATCTTCGCGGCAAGTTCCCTGATGGCAGCTTCATCCGCTACCGGCCCGATGACCCGGTCAAACCATGCCGCATACCTGCGGGAATCTTCCAGTTCCTCATTCTGCAGGGACTTATGCGAATGCCGTTCCTGTTCAATCGCCATCTGGAAGTTGATATAGCTGTCATACTGGTAATTGTTGTGAATGTATTTCGAAACAGCGGATTTGGAAATCCCGATTTCCCGGGCGATCTCCGAAAGCGGCGTCATCTCGATTTTATCCATGTGCAGCAGCAGGTACTCATTGATTTTGTAGGCAATTGTATCGATCTCGCATGTTTCAAAAACAGAGCGGATCTGGTCTGTGATATACATGCTTATTCCTCACAATATGTCTTATAGTATTTGTATTTCAGATATCTGTAGATTTCAATCAGGATGGCATTGCCTGCCTCATCCTCACCGGTGATCGGCATCCGGATGACATTCTGGATGGACTGATCCTTGAAAATCCCGGTATTGCCGGTGATGATGGAAATCCGGCGATGCTTCGCCTTCAGGTCGGCAATCTGGTCACGGGCAAAGTTCAGGGTATTGCCCGACTGGGTGACAAGGACGATCATCGTCTTGGGATCCGGCTCCGGGATGACGATGCCGAAAGTCGAAGACAGGGAGTATGTCAGTTTGCCGAACATATTCATATCCTGCTGGTAATGCAGGCTTAACGCCGAAGAGTAGTTTGCACCGAGAATGATGATCTGATTTGATTCATGTGCGAGTTCATTGAATTCCTCACAGGATTTGATGAACAGCGGCCGGTTGAACGGCTGCGGGGCAAGATGGGAAATGTTGTCAAGGATGGTTTTATCATCCATTTTTTCCATCCGCAGACGAATCTGTTCACGCCTGATATTCTGGCCTCTGACGATATGCAGCTTGAATTCTGCCATGTTCCGGCAGCCGAGCTGCTTGAAGAATTTATTCAGGGTCGCGACGCTGACGTCACACTTTTCCGACAATTCTTTCAATGTCATCCGCTGAAGATTCTTCTGGTTCTTCAGAATTTCCAGGGCAATGCGGGTGTCTGTCGTTTCCGACAGAGAACTGTAAAGAATTCCCAACAGGAATGAAATCATAGAATTCATAATGGTGTACTGCTCCTTACTGCTGATTATGCGCCTAACTCTCTTAATGTGCCGGTGCCTTTTGGTTCAATGTCAAGAATGACAGCCGGGTTCTTGCGGCGGATAAATGCCGCGAAACGCTGTGCTTCTTCCATATCACGGGCATCCATATCATATGTTCCTTCATCCGATGTCAGATGCAGGACCACCCTGCGGCCTTTTTCTTCAGCCGACATCTTCTGTATTCCGGTTGTCTTATGCTCTTCCACATGCAGGCCGGTACCGGCAAGCATACGGTCTTCCAGAATATAGGACCTGTCAATCATGCCCCCGGCAAGATAGTCATCAATATCCTTCACCTTGCGCAGGACTCTGGCTATGCGGAATTTCTGGCTGTAATAGACCGCCATGATCACTGCCAGGATGACTGTCACGATAAGCATCGGCAACGAATAGGTTGTCCCGCTCTTATTGTATTTCATAAAAGCCAACGCAAAGATCACCAGCGGCAGCCCCACAAGAAGAGGACTGTACCGAAGACTGATCAGCCCGTAATAAAATCTGCGAACCATATTCACGCCTCCTGAATTAATCGTTAAATCACCAAATTATTCTAACACAGTTTCCATTTCGTGAACGAATAAACAATACCTGTCTGATTAAATTTCATCCGAATATCTCTTTTCAGTTTACATTCTTTTCATGGCTGATCTAAAATGGAATCACAAGGAGAAAAACCATGCATAAGCTTTTCCTGCTCATCATGCTTTCAGCACTCGTCCTTACCGGATGTGTCAGAGATGCCGAGGCCCGTCATACAGCCCCGGAACCGCTTGTCACTGTCGTCAGTCCGCAATAAGGAAACAGCCCAAAGGGTGAAATACACCTTTGGGTTTTCAATTACCCCAGATCGCGTACAGCCTGTAAATGCGTATCCGGCGCAAGCATCACATCCCACGACAGCACCGCCCCGTCCATGCCGCATTCTTTGCATACGGCAAGGGAAGAACGGATGTATTCCGGATCCGTACGGGCGATGTCCTCCCGGTAATTGATTTCGATGCCTGAATATTTCCGCACCGGAAGGTTCTGAATGTCAAGCAGTTCCCTGCGCAGGAAGGCATCATCAAACACAGGATGCGGCCAACCTTCCGCATTGGGAAGATGTTTACGAAGAAGGTCATATTCAAAGCTGATTCCGGCCGGGGCATTGGTTTTCCGATACATCATCGGCTTGATGAAATCCGCTTCCTTTGTTAACAATGCATAATCCTGGCCAACCAGATGGCTCAGAAACGGTGCGTACAAATCCAGTCCGGTTTCCAGCCCCTGGCCATGAAAGTACATGCAAAGGGTTTCCACACCCTCGGCAATGATCTCACCCTTGATGCGGAAAAAGTCTTCAAGAACCTTGTTGTGATATCTGTCCGTACGGTCAAAGAGATGGTCTTTCTTTTCTTCATATGCCTTGCGAAGGTCAGACAGCAGAAGGCCTTTCTCCCGGTATATCTTTTCACACCGTTTACAGCCGCAGCTTAACACACCCTGCACCCCGGCCGCAAAAGACTGGGAACGGATTTTATCCAGGAACACCCCGTCAAACCCACAGCCGGCAAAGCTGCTTTCAAAGATATCAATCACACTTTCAATGGACTCCGCCGCTGACGGGCAGTAAAAAGCAAAGTTTTCCCCTTCCTGCAGAGCATAGTTCCCGATCGGCCTGCCATAAAAATCTACCGCTTCCTCACAGAAACGGATTTCGCCGGTTTCCGAAAACACCGGCATCCACATCAGCATCCTTATCCCGTGCTCATGAAGCCAGGAGCCGACTTCCTGATATAAAGACGGGCTGATATGCCAGCCGATGATGACCCTGCTGACCGGGATTGTATTTACAACGGTTTCCAGCCGGCTGATGATTTCGGCCGCTGTGTAGTTTGCCTTTTTCCAGCCGCCGGTGAAAATCTGAACGATGTATTCCATAAAGTACTTCCTCATGAGGATGCTGCATCCTTTCGCCATATCCTAACACAACCGGCAGTCATATAACACGCTACTTAAAAAATGAATTCTTGATTTCAATAATGCGCGGATCATTACGCATGGATAAACTGGTACAGAAATAGAGCTCGTCCTTGGGAAGATCAATGATCGGAATACTTACCAGCAAGTCTGAATGACTTTGAAGGCTGCCAAGCTTGAAGAAAATGGTATTTTCAGAAATTCCAAACACGTGAAAAATTTCATCAGGCGTAAATGAGGTGTCTTTGAATTTCAGTTTTTGCATCAGTGCGGGATATAATTTCTTAAGTTTCAAACGATATTGGACACTGTCGAGAGCAGCCTGCAGCTGCAACCCATTAAGATCAAGACTTGTGACAAATTCTCGTTTCGCCAAAGGGTGATCTGCCGTGACAATTATATGAGGTGTGTCATTTAATATGAGAGTCGTATCGAGCATTTGCTTATTTTTTGGAAAACTGATAAAAGCAAAGTCAACATCACCTTTTAAAAGAGCGTTTTCAAGCTCTTCAACTTCAACCTTGATCTCGTCAGTTTCAAAAACTGAATGATTTTTGAAGAAAGGCAACTTTGATTTGTAATAGTTAGAATATGCTGAATAAGAGGAAATTGGTCGCCGAAGAGGCTCCTTCATCGCTGATCGACTGAGTAGATACTCTATCTGTGCAAAGTTTGAAAGGATTTCATCAAGAAAAGGTTTGATCTGTAAAGCAGTTTCCGTAGGTTCTTTTTTTCTCCATATTTTTGTGTGAACAGAGTCGTATTCAAATCATCCTCGGCATTGCGGATCCGTTTCCCGATGCTTGAAACGGTCGTAACCTGTTCTTCAGCCAGCTTGTTTGCACTGGTACCGTCAATCATTCTTGCGATTAAATAAATCGTATTTATAGAAATGCTTTTCATTTGTCACTCCTTTTTAACAGTGTACAACAGATACAATTTTTGCACAACTGTATTCATTTTGCCAGCTTTGAAGAGTAAAATCTCATCAAACAAGAAACATATGAGGTTCACTATCAGGACTGATACCGTTGCCAAAACGTATACTCTCCCTTTCCAAACGTGTGATTGTAAGAATTATCATGTATGCTACAATCATTTTGCGGCAGATAAACTGCTGCAGTAAGAGGGACTGCTGTCATAAAGCTTAATGTGATCACGATGACGCTTATCCCCATAATCTGTGAATATGGAGGAAAAAAGATTAGTTATGAACAGATTTAAAAGAATGATCTGCTACGCATTAAGTGGAGTGACGCTTGTTTGTACAGCATCAATGCAGCCTGTCATCGCAGAAGAAGAACATCTTGAAGAAGAGGAAATCGTATAAGAGATTCTCAGCATTGATACAGAAATTGTTGAAATCGATGGTATTGAATACACAATCACGACTACGGTCGGTACAAATTCGATCTCTTCTGTCGTGGAAGACGAATCTGGCAATATTGATTATGCGCAGATCAATCTTCAGACGGATACGCTTTCTTTAAACGGAACAGTCATTTGTTCTTCTCTTGATGTTGTCGGTGATGTACCAGACAACCTGAATGGAAATATCCTTTCATGCAGGCATTTCTATCTGCCGCCGTGGGCAACTACATCTATTGGTACAATTCTGGCAGTCCTTTGCGGTTCATGTGTATATTCTGGCATTGGCAATGTCATTGCCATGTATGCCGGAAGCTTATTATTTAAACGAGTGGATTTCTATATCAGATATCTCAAGAGCTATGGTACATATGCCGCTTACGGGAACCGGTACAGGTACTGGTACAATTTACAGATCACATCTTCCGGTGGGTTCAACTGTAACTGGGATTACAACGTCAGTTACATGTACTGATAAATCAATGGTCGCAAATAATTGACTAAATTGACTACAATCGTTAAAATACTCTCACATTAAGGAGTTTAAACTGTATGAATATGATTGATGAATTCTTGTTTAAAAAGAGAACTGGTTTCCTGTTCAGGATAGCAACTCAGTCCTGTATCGCGGATTATCTTCCATTATTGCTGTTTCTTATTTACGTTTTACTCAGATCGTTTTTCGTGAAAAATGAATTGGTTCTTGAAGCCTGGGCGATTGTGATTCTTGGCGTTATGCTATGCTTATTAACCAAATGGTTTACGGTACATACAGATACGGTATATACGAAGCAGTCTGTGAGCTGGATGACGATTTACGCATTGTGGATCGCATTCAATCTTTGAAACACTTGTTAAAACAAGGTGCTGAAAACCTCCGAATTTCATCGGAGGTTTTTACTGCCCCATCTTTCTGCCGCCTAAAGCGCATGTAAAGTATATGCCCAGAACTTCTGAACTACAGATTCTCATGTCTTATCCGATTTCAGAGATTGTCAGAAGCGCCGGATTTCCAGAAAGTTCTGTCTGAACCTTATTTGCAGAGTTTTTGATGCGAAACAGTTAGGCATAAAACTTCTACTTTCGTAAGTACGGCAGAATCAAAATAAAGAACTTCCTGAAGACATGACAGGTTTGAATAAATGGTATTCCCGCAAACACAGATGATAAACACTGGCAGATCTTTATATGCCATTTGTTTTCGTCAGCTATAAGACATGGTGGAAATTCAGGTATAATGATGCAGAGACTAACAGCAGTCCGGAAAGGAATTCTTATGAAAAAACTGACAATTCTGCATTCCAATGATATGCATGGAGACTTTTTTCCCGATCTGAAAGATGGTATGGAGAGCGGCGGCCTTGTCCGTCTTTCCGGCTACGTGCAAAAAGAAAGAAGAGAGAATCCCGATCTGATCTATGTCATTGCCGGGGATATGTTCCGCGGCTCGATCATTGATTCAGAATATCTTGGCTTATCCACCATTGATCTGATCAATGTCATGAACCCTGACCTGGTCACCCTGGGCAACCATGAAGTCGACTATGGCATTGCCCACCTGTTATTCCTCGAAAAGTGTGCCACCTTCCCGATCATCAACGCCAACCTGTTTGTCCGCATGAACAATGCCAGGCTGTTCCGTTCTCACATGGAATTCGAAGTCAACGGCATGAATATCCTGTTCATCGGCATTCTGACCGAAGAAGTGATCGCTTCCACTAAGACGGAGAAAGTCATTGGTTCCTTCATTGACCTGGAAGAAGCAGCCCGCACCGTCGGCATTATCTGCGACAACTATCGTACCCAGGACACTGATCTTACCATTCTGGTCACGCACATCGGCATTGAACAGGATCGAGAACTGGCCAAGCTCCTCAAAGATGAATGGGGCGTCGACCTCATCATCGGCGGCCACTCTCATACCTTCATGAGTGAACCTGAATATGTCAATGACATTCCGATTGTCCAGGCGGGTTACGGCACCGACCAGATCGGCCGGCTTGACCTTGTTATTGATGATGACAGGAATGAGATTGCCGATCTGAAATGGCAGTGCGTCCCCATCAACCCCGAAACTGCGCCTGAAGATGAAGTCATGCAGGCACTGATCATGAAATACAAGACGGAAACAGATGCCAAATACAGAAGGCTCATCACCCATTTCAAACGTCAGCTGACCCATCCCAGCCGGACCCAGGAAACCGAGCTTGGCAACCTGTATGCGGATATCCTGCAGGATGGCAGTTCTTTCGACATCATGTTAATGGGATCAGGATCCATCCGCAAAGAAACACTCGGCCCGGTGGTAGAACTGCAGGATCTGCTGGAAACCACCCCGTATGATGACAACCTCTGGATGGTGAAAGTCACCGGCAGCCAGTTCCGCCGCATGGTGCAGTACATCATGCGTGACCAGGCCTGGGAAGGCCATACCGAGTTCTACCAGTTCTCCAGAGGTGTACGCATTGTCTACCGCAAGAGCACCCATACCCTGGAAGAACTCAGCTTCAACGACAAGGAAATCCAGGATGATGATCTTCTGAAGATTGCCTTGCAGAACTATCACTTTGAAAACTTCGAAGCATTCTTCAATGTCCCGATGGCTGAAGTGGTGAAAAACGGCAAGCCCGTCATCGTCGCTTCCTCCATCAACAACATCATCGAAGAATACCTGACTGCCCATCCTGGCCTCGACAGTCATATTGAAGGCAGAATCGTCATTCTTGACTGACCTTCAGCGGTGAAGCAACTGCTTCACCTTTTTTTCATACGCAAAAGACGGATCTGATGCACGCAGATCCGTCTTCCCTCCGTTTATAAAAGGCCATGTTCCTGATCGTAGAGCGCTAACGCCCCGAGCAGGTTTGATGTATTGTGATACTTGCAGGCAACGATATCCGCATGCTTTGCCGTGATGCCAAACATGGTATACAGTTCTTCGTATTTCCTCTGCATGGTTTCAATGAAGAGGGCATCCGCGCTGATGCCGCCGCCGATGACAAAGCGATCCGGATCTTCCAGCATCTGCAGGCTGAACAGGACATTCGTAAACCTGTCCATATAAGCATCCAGGCATCTTACAGCAATGGGATTTCCTTCCCTGACCAGTGACATGAATGTTTCTCCGTCAAGTGTCTCCATTCCAAGCTGTTCTTTTGCATTGGCCAGAAACCCCGGCATGCCGCAGGAAGCAGACCAGATGGAGGAGAGGCCCTTCTTCCTGAGGTCATCAATTAAGAACAGTGAAATCTGCCCGGCATAGCCATGGCTGCCGACATCAATCTGTCCATCCTTTACATACGCACCGCCGATGCCGGTGCCGATGACCAGGACATACCCACGGTCAATCCCCTGCAGGTTTCCCAGCCTTGCCTCTGCCAGAGCAGCCAGACGGCCGTCATTTTCAAAGGACAGCGGCAGATGGAACGCATCTTCAATCATCTGACGAACAGGCTGATTGAGCCCGTATGTCAATGCTCCAAAAGGCACCAGGGTTTTAGTGACAGGATCTTCCATGCCGGGATAGCTCATGGCAATGCCTTCAAAGGCCAGGTCATTGTTTTCATCCATGATCCGCTCAATGGCCTGCAGGAAATGTTCAAACGTATCCTGCGGCGTAGGGACCTTGCCCTGCCTTTTCAGTTCATACCCTTCGGCAGCAGCCCATTTGATAAACGTGCCGCCGACATCCAGTGCCAGGATCATTTCTCGTCTGCCGGGAAGATGATTCCCGCTCCCAGTCTGGCTTCGGTCTGGATTTTCGAAACAAGGACGGTTTCCGCCAGCGCTTCATAGCACGCTTCAAGATTGTTTTCTTCCATCAGCTTCGCAAACTGCAGGAATTCACATTCCAGCCTGCTTTTCGGATTGAGCACATACTTCTCTTCCGTGCCGTCATTGAGGTGGATCTTGATATCCATGCAGAAATTGGCAGGTGTATCCATTAAGAGATATCCTTCCGTTCCCTGAATGACATACCGCCAGGGAGCTGAGCAGTCCTTTGCGGCAACGCTGACAGCCTTGAATGTGCCGTAATCCAAAGTCATGATGCCGGAAGTATCAATGCCTCTTTCGATATTTGCATCATACTTCACGCTCTGCGGTTCGCCGAACAGGCCGACCAGCCATGCCAGGTTGTAAAGGCCGATATCCATTAAGGCACCGCCTGACTTCTTCGGGTCAAAGGCCGGCAGGATTTCCCCTGCCCGGAAGGCATCATACCTTCTTGAGTAATTGGAGAAATTGCAGGAGACAACCTTCACCGTACCGATGCGGGAAAGCAGTTCCCTTGTCTTCAGGAAGGTCGGCAGATAGACGGTTGTAATGGCTTCGAACAGGAACAGGCCGGCATCCTTTGCGGCTGCTTCCAGTTGTCTTGCTTCAGTGACATTGCTTGTAAGAGGCTTTTCACAGATGACGTTTTTCTTTGCGGCAAGAGCATCCTTGACGAAGCTGTAATGCAGGAAGTTGGGCACTGCCACATAGATAACTTCCACATTCTCGTCCTTCAGCATTTCCGCATAACTGTTGTAATACACACCGTTTGTATACTTCTCGGCAAGCTCTTTTGTCTGTGCTTCTGTCTGCGGTGTGCCGCAGATGGCTGCGGGTTCAAATCCCCATTGACCTACAAGGGGAAGTACTTCCTGTACGATAATGCCCGTACCGGCAATTCCAAGTTTCTTCATTTTCATATACCTCATTTTTGATCCTGCGCATTCTGCTGTCTTTCATACAGCTTGATGCAGGGAATGTAGACCAGTACTGCTGCCGCTAAGCAGAGCAGCTGGGTAACAGCACCCATGATGTTGCCGCCGGAAGCCAGGAAACCGGCAATGACGGGAGGGGTGGTCCAGGGGACGTTGACATACATGACCGGGCAGAAGCCGATGGCGGTCAGGACATACGCCAGTGTATAGCTGACAATCGGTGCAATGATGAAGCCGATGCACATGACCGGGTTGAGGACAACCGGCAGGCCGAAGACAACGGTTTCGTTGATGTTGAAGCAGTTGGGCAGGGCCGACAGCTTGGCGATGGAGCGGTTGTCTTCACGCTTGCCGACGAGGAAGATGGCAATCGTGATGGCACCGGCGATGCCGGTTCCGACAAAGGTGATGAAGCAGGACATGAAGCTGCCGTTCAGGATATGCGGTGCAGCCAGGCCGGCTTTAACAGCAGTTTCGTTTTCGATTAACATTGCCGTCATGATCGGGGTCATGATGGAGCCGACCATGTTATTGCCATGAAGACCGAAGCACCAGAAGATGGAAATGACGATGACGAAGATCAGACCGCCGGCAAACGAGCCGCCGACATTCTGCAGAGGAACCTGCACCATGTTGAAGACCAGGCTGTGGACGGTGGAACCGGTCAGCGTCTGGATGATGAAGGAGAGAATGCCGATGACAAGGATTGTCAGGGTGGAAGGGATCAGGGCATTGAAGGATGCCGCAATGTTGGGCGGAACCGCATCCGGAAGCTTGATCTTCAGGAAATCAAAACGATTGAAGAAAGTCAGGATTTCCACAGTGAGAATACCGATGATCATGGCTGTAAACAGGCCGCAGGCACCCAGGACATCGCTTGTCAGCACCTGCAGCATGATGCCGCCCGGGACAAACGCACCGAAGGAGTTGTATTCGAAGTTTCCGTTCAAACCCATGACACTGTCGGCCGGAACCGTTGCACCGACAACAGTGACAAGGCCCGCCAAGGCAATCAATCCTGCGTAATACCTGCTCATGCCGTTGCGCTGGCCGATTTCCATTCCCAGGGCAAAGCAGATTGCCAGAGAGATGCAGCCGATGGTTGCGAAGTTCATCGCACTGAAGATCGGGTTGAGAAATTCCAGTTTCATGACCGCCGGGATCAGGGCTCCCAGGCCGGTGGAAGAGTTGACGATGACGGAAGTCCAGAGCGTTCCGATCGCGCCGATGATTGTAAAGGGCATGAATTCCTGGAATGCATCGCGGATCGCGCCAAGATACTTGTTGGCGGAAACCCACATTCCGAATGCCATCAGTTTATCCGCAAAACCTTTCAAATGTGTTCTCCTTTCGTTTTGCACACCCAAAGTCTAGCAGAAGAAAAAGATGCACATGACAGACGGCAAGGATTGTGGAACGTTGTACACAAGGATTCCGATTTCGAACCTTCCGGCTTTGTATACGTTGTAATCAATCATGCTATAATTACTCCGGTAAAAGAAGACAGACCATGATACTCGAACAATTGAAAAAGAAGGAGAAATTCTCCGATACGGAAAAAGAAATCGCCGACTATATTCTCCGTTCAGGAGAAGCCGTCGTCCATATGACTATCCGTGAATTCTCGGATGCCAGCTATTCCTCTCCGACGGCCGTCATGCGCCTTTGCCGCAAACTCGGCTGTAGCGGGTTCAAGGATTTCAAGGTCAGACTGCTGAAAGACCTGCAGACCACGGAAACCTGGACGGATGTCAACCGGCCGTTCTATATCGGCTATTCCACCGTCCGCATTGCCCGGCTGATTTATGACCTCAACCAGCAGGCCGCAAAAGGCGTTCTGGACAGTCTTGATCCCAAATCCCTCGAAAAAGCAGCGAAAGCCATTTCCCATGCCAGGCTGGTTTTCCTGTACGGCTTCGGTGATTCTTCCATCCGGGCCAGGAATCTGATGAACCGCCTGTTCAAGATCAACAAGATGTGCATCCTGGCAACCGAAAGCAACGAAGAAGCCGGCATTTCCTATAATGCCACAGCCAATGACGCGGCCATATTTATCAGCTACCGCGGAGGAACCCAGAAGTTTGTCGACTGTGCCCGCACCCTGAAAGCAAACCACTGCCCGATCATCACCCTGACAGCGGATGTGCGTACCACATTGACGGATCTTGCGGATATCCGGCTGACGATTCCCGACCGGGAACATGCGGCTGATAATATCGGCACCTTTTACTCTCAGGCAGCGTTCGACTACCTGCTGAATGTCTTATACAGCCTGGTGTATTCGA
>JAFWCP010000569.1 GCA_017536845.1 Solobacterium sp.
AAGCTGCTCGGGTTCAACGGTGATTCTCCTCATCGGAACACCTCCTTTCACCCTTCTTTCTTTTAAACGAATTGCAAATAAGACGAAAGTTTTTGCCCGAAACCGGCGATTTTCTCAAAGAAAATCCGGAAATTCTGAAAACAGATACATTATTTTCAATAATGCGGTTAAATATATCTGAAATCTGATATTATAATCTAGAGGAACAAATTGCCTTTTTTCTCTGATTTCAAATGCCGCACAAATGATGAAAATGAACACAAAAAACGCCCCGTTTCTATGCTTCGGGGCGTCTTTTCAGTTCTGATGGAAAGCTCAGTTTTTGGTGTCCGGGTTTTCTGCCGGAACAGCGGCAGCCTTGCTTTCTTCTTCTTTGTGGATCTCGTCGATGATGGCTTCGATCTGCTTGCCGTGGACCTCGGTTTCATCAATGATGAAGTTGAGCTCTGGGGTACGGCGGATGGAAAGCCGCTGGGAGAGCTCGGAGCGGATAAAGCCGCGGGCCCTGTTCAGTGCTTTCAGGCCGGCCTGGGCACGGGCGTCCTTGCCCAGGAAGGTAACGTATACCTTGGCGTAGGAATGGTCATTGGATACCTTGACATCCGTGACTGTGACAAAGCCCACATCCGGGTCCTTGATGCTGTACTGGATGATATCCATGATATTCTTGCGGATAATGCCCTCAAGACGCATCTGCTTGATATTTCTGGCCATGCTTACTCCACGGGAACCTGCTGTTCTTCGTATGCTTCGATCAGGTCACCGATCTTGATATCGTTATAGTTCTCAATGGTGATGCCGCATTCGTAGCCGCTGCTGACTTCTCTTGCGTCATCCTTGAAGCGCTTCAGGGAACCAAGCCTGCCGCTGTAGACAACGATGCCGTCGCGGATCAGCCTGATGCTGCAGGAGGAGATAAGTTTGCCGTCGGTGACCATGCAGCCGCCGATTGTGCCGATCTTGGAGGCCTTATAGGTTTCTCTGATCTCGGCCTGGCCGATGACAACTTCTTCATAAACCGGCTCGAGCATACCCTTCATGGCCAGTTCCATTTCTTCGGTTGCCTTGTAGATAATATTGTGCAGTCTGATTTCGACGCCGGCTTCTTCCGCCTTCTTGCGGATGTTGGCATCCGGACGGACGTTGAAACCGATGATCATGGCCTTGGACGCATTTGCCAGCATGATGTCGGATTCGGTAATCGCACCGGCAGTGGCGTGGATGACATTGATCTTGACGCCGGAAACATCCAGCTTTTCCATCGAGGATTTGACTGCTTCGGCAGAACCCTGGACGTCGGCCTTGATGATGATCGGGATTTCCTTCAGGTTGCCTGCTTCGATCTGGGAAGACAGGTCTTCGAGGCTCATCGCGCTTGTCTTGCGGCGGTCTGCCTCGATCTTTCTTCTCTTGCGGCGTTCGGCAATTGCTCTGGCTTCTTTTTCATTGTCAAAGTTGCGGAACAGGTCGCCCGCTTCCGGAACATCGTTGAGACCGATGATTTCCACCGGGGTTGACGGGCCGGCTTTTTCCAGCTCACGGCCGTTTTCATCAGTCATTCTCCTGATCTTGCCGAAGCATGTGCCGACAACGATCGGGTCGCCCTTGCGCAGGGTGCCGTTCTGTACGAGCAGCGTTGCGACAGGGCCTCTGCCCTTGTCGAGCTTGGCTTCAACAACCGAACCGGTCGCAACCGCATCCGGGTTGGCCTTGAGTTCACGTACGTCCGCAACCGTCAGGATGGTTTCGAGCAGTTCATCAATACCGTCGCCCTTCTTCGCGCTGGTGTGGACAAAGATGGTATCGCCGCCCCATTCTTCCGGCATGATGCCCAGATCCGACATTTCGTTCATGACGCGGTCAGGGTTGGCATCCGGCTTGTCCATCTTGTTGACGGCGACGATGATCGGGACATCGGCCGCCTTGGCATGGTCGACCGCTTCCCTGGTCTGCGGCATGACGCCGTCGTCTGCCGCGACGACGATGACGGCAATATCAGTGACCGAAGCACCGCGGGCACGCATGGCCGTAAATGCTTCGTGGCCCGGGGTATCAAGGAAGGTGACCTTGCGGCCGCCGACTTCGACCTGGTAGGCACCGATGGCCTGGGTGATGCCGCCGGCTTCGCCCGCCGCGACCTTGGTGCGGCGGATGGTATCCAGCAGGGTTGTCTTACCATGGTCGACATGGCCCATGATCGTGACAACCGGCGGCCTTTCGACCTTTGCGGCTTCATTGGTTTCGGTATCGACTTCGAGCGAATCCTCTTCCCTTTCCTCGACCTTTTCGGCGTCTATATCATAATTCATGCAGATTTCAAGAATGGTCTCATCTTCCAGTGCGGTATTGATCGTCACCATCTGGCCGTTCATGAAAAGCATTTTGATAATCTCTGAAGACTGCCTGCCGATCTTGTCGGCAAGCTCACCGACGGTGATGCCGTCAGTATATGTAATGGCGCTTACCTGCGGCTGGCGGCGGGAATTGCCTTCAAACCTGCCGTAGGATTTATTGTTGTTTCCGCTCTTTCTGTTTCCGGATTTGTTGCCGCCCTTTTTCGGCGCGGGTTTGCGTTTTGTCGCCATTTCTTTACCTCCTTACAATTCTACATACGATACGCATCACTTCTTTCGTCGTCAGCCTGTTTACTGCGAGACGGCCTGAAGGATCCTGTCCCAGATTTCATCGGGAATCTTCGTCTTCAGGGCCCGGTCAAGCGCACCGTTCTTTCTGGCAGCGGCCACGGCGGCCGCATCTTTTTTCAGATACGCCCCGTGTCCGTTTCGTTTGCCTGTTGTGTCTACCTCGATGGTATCCTCGGGGGTGTGCACAATG
>JAFWCP010000570.1 GCA_017536845.1 Solobacterium sp.
TCTGGCTTCCTTCGACCAGGCGCCAGGCATCGTCAAGAACACCATAACGCAGGTTCTTTCCCGTAATATCCGAAAGCTTCAGTTCCTTTTTGAACAGCCCTTTCTGCATGATTTCAATTTCCAATGCCATATTCACGCTCCTCGTGCATTTTATTATCTCACACTTTCATGAATTATTTCATGCAATTTGAGCAATGATCCATGCATGGCGGCCTTTTCATGCAGACACAGCTTCTGTAAGACGAGGAAGATACAGCTATAAAACTTCCCAATAACGCAAACACCGGAAATACGGTATAATCTAAGCAACAGATGAAGGTTCACCACGCTGAAAGAATCGCAGCTGCCGGAAAGATAACAGGTCTTCACAATATCCGAAACAGGAGGATACTGCTTTTCTGCGGGCATGACGGCCTCCGTCTGTAACAGGTTAATGGAATCTTCAGAAATTTTCAGTTTCCTGTCACATAACTGCCTGAACCGATCACCTATAATAAAGCCGGAGGAATCCTATGCGTTACAAGAAAATAAACAGAATTGCCGAACTGCACAACGGTATCCGTATCCCCACCCTTGGCTACCGTATTGATCATGATAACCTTTCCCTGATTGCGCCGAATGTCAAAGCCGCCCTGGATGCCGGGCTGCGCCACTTTGACCTGCCGGACGACCCCGAAGCTGAAGCCATCGCCGCCCGAGTGCTGATGGAAAGCGACGTCCCCCGTTACGAGCTGTTCCTCTGTGCCAAGCTTGGCAATGATGACCATGGCTATATGAAGGCCATGGATGCCTTCGAGCGCACCCTGAAACGGATCGGCACGGATTATGTCGACCTCTATCTGATAGACTGGCCCAACCCGCTGAAATTCAGAGACCAGTACTTCAGCATCTCCCATGAGACATGGCGGGCGCTGGAAACCATATACAAGACAGGCAAGGCCCATGCCATCGGCATCGGCAACTTTGAAGAACGTCATATCGAGCACATCCTGGCCCATTGCGACATTGCCCCGATGGTCAACCAGGCAAGGATCTATCCCGGCTTCCCGTTCTGGGACAATTTCAACTGTGCGGAAAAGCACGCCATCCAGACGGAAGGCTTCCTGCCGCCCTTCCATGAGCAGATCCTCGTACTGCCTGCCCTGGTCACCCTGGGCGAAAAATACAAAGTCACTTCCCGCACAATCTGCGCCGCCTACCTGTTCAACAAGAACTGCATTGCCTTATGCCAGGGCAATGAAAGCGACATTGCGGAGCTTTCTAAAGCCTATGACATCACCCTCTCCGAAGAGGAACTCAACATGCTTGACAATATCAGGAATGCCGGTCCGGCCAACATTGACCCGGATACCTGTGACTTCTGATGCCTGCAGCCCCCCGGGGCTGTTTTTCTCTGGCCGTGAAAGATGGACTTTACCTGCTGACCTCACGGACAAGGTCATACCTGCCCGGCAGATAACGTATCCTGAGCTGCTGGCCTTCTTCATAGTGATGCAGAAGCTTTCTGCTTAACCGGCTTTCCCGGTAAAAGCCGTTTTCATCATGCCAGCCGACATACATCTCATAGGAAATCAGGGCCTGCCCGGCATCATGGCTCTCTTCAATCCTTGTGATTACACCGTCCGTATCTGTCCCGCCTTCATCGATCTGACGGCTTCTGTAAAAATACAGGGACAGCCGCCAGGCCAGCAGTGCGGCTGCCAGCAGGAACGGAAGCATTTCCGAATGAACATTGAAAAACGACATCATGAATCCATTTCTCCTTACGGGAGAAATGATAACACAGATCATTTCCTCATGCGGTTCCCTGAGCATGACATCAGGACAGGATGCCGGGATGCCTTATAATGATACCCGTTACATAAAGGAGATCAGCATGCGTCAGATCTATCATAACGGCACCGTCTACGGCGGCCAGGATACAGCATTCAGCGGCTTCATCGTCGAAAACGGGATCATCACCCATACCGGCCCTGATGTCGAAACAATGGTTCAGAAAGAAGATGAAGTCATTGACCTTGAAGGCCGGTTTGTCTGTGCCGGCTTCAATGATTCCCATATGCACCTTTTAAACTACGGCAAGGTGCTCTATGCCGCCCAGCTGCACGAACATACCTCCTCGCTGGCTGAGTTGCTGGCATATCTGAAGGAATACGGCAGGACCCATGAAAAAGGCTGGCTGACCGGACGGGGATGGAACCAGGATTACTTTGCGGATACGGACAGGATGCCTGACCGGCACGATCTTGACACCGTCAGCCTGGACAGGCCGGTCATGATCACCCGGGCCTGCGGCCACGTTGTTTCCGTCAATTCGGAAGCCCTTGCCCTGGCCGGGATTGATGAACATACCCCGGATCCTTCCGGCGGCCGGATCGGCCGTAAAGACGGCGTTCCTGACGGCATCCTGTATGAAAATGCCATCAGCCTGCTGGATGCGGTGCTGCCGGTGCCGGACGAAGAACAGCTGCGGCAGATGATCCTGCTTGCCGCCCATGCGGTGAATTCCTGCGGCATCACCAGCGTGCAGAGCGATGACTACGGTGTCTTCCCGCTGCCCTATACCCTTATTAATAAGGTGTACCAGGACCTTGAAAAACAGGGGAAGCTGACGGTCAGAGTGTATGAACAGTGCAACCTGCCGGATGTTCACCTTCTGAAGGATTTCATTGCCCACGGAAGGGTCACAGGGACAATGTTTGCGACCGGCCCGCTGAAGCTGGTTGCGGACGGTTCCTTAGGCGGCAGGACCGCCCATCTTTCCAGGCCTTATCATGACAGACCTGATACCTGCGGCTTTTCCCTGTTTTCCCAGCAGCAGCTTGCCGAGCTGGTGGAAACAGCGCATTCGGCCGGCATGCAGTGTGCCGTGCACGCCATCGGTGATGCCTGTCTGGATGAAGTGCTTTCAGCAATCGAAAAGGCCATCACGAAGAATCCCCGCAAGGACCACCGGCATGGCATTGTGCACTGCCAGATCAGCCGGCCCGACCAGCTGGTGAAAATCAGGGATCTGGACCTGCACGTCTATGCCCAGAGCATCTTCCTGGATTATGATAACCACATCGTGGAAAAGCGGGTGGGCAAAGAACTTGCCGCATCCTCTTACAGCTGGAAGACGCTGATGGCATCGGGTGTCCGGGTTTCCAACGGCTCCGACTGCCCGGTCGAGCTGCCGGATGTCATGAAAGGCATGCAGTGTGCCGTCACAAGAGAAAGCACGGACGGCTGCGGCCCGTATCTCAGGGAGCAGGCCTTTACGGTGGCGGAAGCGCTTGACAGCTACACCGTCAACGGGGCGTATGCTTCCTTTCAGGAACATGCCAAAGGCCGCATTGCGCCGGGATATATGGCTGATTTTACCATCCTGGACCAGGATCCTTTTGCCGTATCATCGCATGATCTTCATGCCATTAAAGTTCATGCGGTGTATCTGAATGGTGAAAAGGTATACGAGAACCGGCAGTCTGATGCCGTTCTGTGATGATGTCTGCATGAATCCGGCGGCAATGGCGCCGTAATGCTGGTGCTGCGCTTTGCCTGCCTGTACAATATTCATAGCAACGAAGGACATCATGCAGAAAACACAATAGACCGCTGAAGAAGCGCTGCAGAGGCTGAAGGACGGCAATGCCCTGTACCTTTCCAGCCGTCAGAATCCCGGTGATGTATCACCGCAGATCCGGGAAGAAACCTATGCCAATGGCCAGCATCCCTACGCTACCGTCATCGCCTGTTCCGATTCCCGCGAAATACCCGAAGCCATCTTCTCCTGCGGCATCGGTGAGATCTTCACCATCCGGGTGGCCGGCAATGTCGTCTTCAATTCCCAGCTTGCCAGCATTGAATATGCGGCTGAGCATCTTGGCGTGCCGTTAACGGTTGTGCTGGGGCACACAAACTGCGGCGCTGTCGGGGCCGCCATGGAAGGACATACGGATGGCCATGTCGGCTTCATTACCAGCGGCATTCAGAAAGCCGTAAAAGGCATTCCCGACCCTACAGCCGCTTCCCGCCGCAATGTCCTTTGTCAGGCACAGCGGATCCGTGAAGAGCTCAAAGACTGCCATACAACGGTCAAAGCCGCCCTCTACCATATCGAAAGCGGCACCATTGAGTGGCTGGAATAAGCATGAATGCGCCACAAAGGCATTCAGAAAAGGTCTGCTCGTGCTATGAGAAGACCTTTTTTTGAATATCATTGTCGAAGCAGCAAACGTTATCAGTGTGCTTGATTTTCCGTTTCCGGGATGGCGGCAGCGTCTGTCCGCTGAAACAATGCGTTTTTGAAACATGCTTTTCTCGCCATCAATGTATGTATAGCGAAGAGACTGGGCCTCA
>JAFWCP010000571.1 GCA_017536845.1 Solobacterium sp.
GAAGGCGATGTTGTCAAAGACGGTCATCTGGGGATACAGCGCATAGCTCTGGAACACCATTGCTACCTGACGTTCACGCGGACCCCATTCATTTGCCCTTTCCCCGTTGATCAGGAATTCACCGTTGGAAATATCTTCCAGACCGGCAATCATCCGGAGAGTTGTAGATTTACCGCATCCGGACGGACCGACAAATACGATAAACTCTCCCTTGTCAATGGTAAGGTTGAAGTCATGCACCGCATGGTAACCGTTCGGATAGATTTTATTGATGTTCTTCAGAGATATATATTCCATATTGAATGCCTCCATTCCGTCGCTGAATTATATAAAAATCTTTACGCTGTCTGAATCAGCATCAGACGGCTCTGTATTCTTAGGCACGTAATTACGCGGCGATACGCCGTACTTCTTCTTGAAGAGTTTGGAGAAATACAGCGGATCATTGAAACCGCACTTATGCGAGATCTGGGAAATATTGGTGCTGTTGGCCATCATGCCCAGGAATCCCGCGGCGTTTTCAAGACGCTTATTCGTAAGATACTGCAGCGGCGTCATCCCCGTTTCGTTTTTAAACATTCGTTTCAGATATTCCAGTGAGAAAGGCAGACTGTGCAGATAGCCGTTCAGATCAAAGTTCGGATCAGGGAAATTCTTGAGAATATGGTCCATGATCTGCTTGACGGTTTTATTGCCGTTGCGGTCTGTCAGATATGACTGCAGCGTTGCCACGATGACCTGCGAGTATGCCTGCAGGATGGCAGGCCTTCCGGCCGTATCATTGGAATAATAGTAGAATGCAGCCGGAAATACATCTTTCAGATACTCATTGCATGCGCCGCAGATTACCATCGGTTCATTGACATTCAGATTCAGCTCCGACATGTTAATGTGGTAATTGGTAAAGCCTTCGTCACTGTAATTGCTGTGGATCATCATCGGCGGTATGATTGCCAGACTGTCAGCGCTGTATGGAAGCACACGGTCCTGGAAAGTCAGCCTGCCGTTCCCGCTGGTGCAGTAAATCAGCTCCCAGGTGTTGTGGACATGGTTTGTAACTGCTTTCGTCAGGGCATGCTTTCCCACATAGATGATGTCGTTCATTTACCGTCTCCTCTGCGGATGCTTACTGCATTCTGCGTTTGATTTCCGTATAGGCCAGCAGGAACGGTGCCACGCCTTTGGCATCATTCTCAACCACCGGTTCGGAAATGTAATATTCAAAGGAGCCGTCACGACGCCTGTTGTTTTCAGGCCCGAGGCCTGCAACCAGGCAGATGCCGCCCAGATTCAGACCGTCATCGGTAAATGTCAGATACCTGTCGATAATGCCATGGAACGTTCCTTCCGCCTTTTCTGCGAATTCCGGACCGAGTACGCCCAGCCTTGCCCCCTTCAGCATTGCGTAGGCAAGCATGGCAGAGCCGCTGGTTTCAAGGTAGTTTCCTTCCCTGTTGCCCTGGTCCGGCACCTGGTAATACATGCCTGTTGCCTCATCACGGTAAGGAAGCAGGTTATTCATCAGCTCTGTGAAAATGGCAAGCAGTCTGTTCCTGTCATCGCCATCCGGCAGGATGTCGAGCAGGTCAGCCATCGCCACGGCAAACCAGCCGATGGAGCGCAGCCAGAAATTTGCCGAGCATCCCGTTTCCGGGTCTGCCCAGAAAGCTTTTTTCGACGCATCATAGCCATGGAAATACAGACCTTTGTCTTTCGACAGCATATGCAGGTGCACATTTTCAATCTGGGAAACGATATCCGCGTAGCTGCCGCTGCCGAAATTCTTTTCATACAGCGCATAGAACGGCTGGGCCATGTAGATGCCGTCAAGCCATACCTGGTTGGGGTAGATGGCCTTGTGCCAGAAGTTGCCTTCAAATGTGCGCGGCTGTCTGTTCAGCTGTTCTTTGAGCAGATCACAGGCCTTGCGGTACTTTTCCTTGCCGGTCAGGGCATACAGTTCAAACAGGATCCTGCCTTCGTTGATATCATCCAGATTTGCCTTTTCCGGCTGCAGGGTCTTGATCGAGCCGTCTTCCTGTACGAAGAAATCAGCTGTTTCTTCCGCGAAGTTCCTGTACCTGTCATCGCCGGTGATCCTGGTCAGTTCCATTAAGGCTGTAAGCATGCAGCCGTCGATGTAGTTCCAGTTGTTCTTTTTTCCTTCTCTGATTTTCTCCAGATTCCAGGCCGTACGTTCCGGCGTGGAATCGGCAACCAGTCGATTCACATAGGCGTCAATTTTCGTATAGTCGCTCATGTTATTCAAATCCTTCTGTCGTCACCTTTTCACAATGGTCGGTGATCAGTTTTTCACCAACGCAGCCGGTGACCGAAACATTCTTCACTTCAATTTCCCGGACATTGTCCAGATAGAGGCCAAGCCTGCATCTCTTCTCGGCAAAGTTCTGCATCGCCGGGACGCCTTCTCTGGCATCTTCGGCAAAGCTGACGCTGATGTTTTCGAGAACAACCTTGTCAATCGGGCTTTCCGGCAGACCGTCAATATAGCAGGCAGCCACTTCGGCGCCGGTGCATTCCATATTGCGGAAGCAGAATGTACCCATATGCGGTGTTCTGTCATCAATCGGCAGCTTCTCCCTTGACCAGACATATTCTGTATACCGGTCAGGGTCGCAGCAGTTATACCAGAGGTTGATGACGATCGGGGTCAGCACCTTATCCATGCGGATGTTGTCAAACAGCACGTTCGTGATGATGCTGTCCTTGCCTCTGCCGCGTCTGGACTTGATCCGCAGGCCGCGGTCGGTCGCAACGAAGACACATCTTGTCACTTCCAGGTTGCGGATGCCGCCGGCCAGCTCGCTGCCCAGCGTCAGTGCCCCGTGGCCGAACTGCATCAGGCAGTTGCGGACGGTGTGATGGTCAGCCGGTGTCCGGTACTTTCTCGCCATATCAATCTTGCCCGACTTGACTGCGATGCAGTCATCACCGACGGAGAACTTACAGCCGATGATTCTTACCTGGTCACAGCTTTCCGGGTCAATGGCGTCGGTGTTGGGTGATACCTTGGGTGCCTGGATCATGCAGTCAAGGATGGAAATATCCTTGCTGAAAAGCGGGTGGATATGCCAGGAAGGCCCGTTGGCTACCGTGACACCGTGCAGGACGATATTCTCGCACCTGTTCAGGAAGATGACCCGCGGTCTTGCGCACGGGAAATCATGGAATCCCGGCCACCAGTCGCCGTTCTGGCCGTTGCCGTCAATCATGCCCTTGCCGACGATCTGTACATTCGAACAGTACGAACCATGGATCAGTGACTGGTACATGCTTGCTTCATTGCCTTCCCAGGCTGCTAACGGCACTTCCGGATCACCGGCTGTTGCCGGGATGATCGGATAGCGTTCCCGCTCTGTCGAACCCTTGATCACCGCGCCTTCGCTCAGCTCGATGGTCAGATCGGATCTGAGGCAAAGCGGCAGCGACAGGTATGTACCGGCCGGGAAGTAAATCCTTCCGCCTTTGGGCAGGAAACTGATTGCCGCCTGAATGGCAGCGGTATCTTCATGCACACCGTC
>JAFWCP010000572.1 GCA_017536845.1 Solobacterium sp.
GCGTTGCCAGCAGGTAATACACAAGAATCACGACGATCCAGAAAGTCTCATTCAGAAAACCGGGGGTCAGCCGGGCAATCAGGGCTGCCGGGGCTGTTGACAAAAACAGTGCCGGTCAGGACCAGCAGGACGATTGAAAAGACGCGCATGTCCCATTTTGCGACATTGCCAAGATACCGGCCGGACATTTCCGCAATCAAATTCCCGTAATTGCGGCAGGAGATCATGCCGGACATATAGTCATGCACGGCCCCGCCGAGAATCGAGCCGAAGACGATCCACAAGAAGACAACCGGACCGAAGCAGGCACCCATCAGGGCTCCGAAAATCGGCCCCGTGCCGGCGATGTTAAGAAGCTGGACAAGAAAGGCCTTCCATGGCTTCATCGGCACACAGTCGAAACCGTCATTGACGGCAATGGCAGGTGTCGTACGATCATCCGGCGCAAACACCTTTTCTACAAAAGACCCTTAAACAGCATACCCGATCACCAGCAGGACCAGGGCTGCGGCAAGTGTAATCATTAACAGCATTCCTCCTTATTGCAGCCTGACGTAAGGCACTGATATTCTACTCATTCACATCCTTCAGCAAGCACAATTTCGCATCTTCTTCTGAAGATGCGAAAAACAGTGCCTTCAACACGTGTAAAGGCACCGCTGTTTATTCTTCAGGATTGACTGCCTGCCCGGCGCCGATCCGGAAAGCCATTTCCAGATCGCGCGGAAACTGTGTCCTTCTGACTTCTTTCTTGTGCGCTTCGGAAAAGGCTGCCATCGCGTAGCGGCTGTAATCATCCACCTGCAGCGTATCGCAGCAGGGATAGATGTCCATAGCGCCGTTCAGGCACCGGAAACCTCGTAAGCGCTGATCCATCATGCCTTTATACACCCTTCCGTAATACTCAGGTGAAGCGTTCATTGTCAGGATGACGCTGAGGTCTACCTTGCCCGTAAAACAGTTGGCATAATTGTCATAGGAAAGCGTACAGAAACAAAGCCTTTCGGCCAGTGCCTGCACCTGGCTGGTAATATCGCCGAGAAAAATCGGTGATCCGATGATCAGCCGGTCAGCCGCAAAGATCTTCTGCAGCAACGGCGAAAGATCATCCTTCCAGCAGCATACGCATGGCGCTGCCGTTTTCAGCTTGCAGGCAAGACAGCCGCGGCAGCCGGTGTAACTGAGATCATAGAGATCCGCATATTCAACCGAAGACCCGATGGATTCGGCACCCTTTACAGCTTCCTTCAGCAGCCGGGCGGTATTGCCGTTTTTGCGCGGACTGCCGTTAAGAATGATTGTTTTCATGGATCAGTCAGTCAGGGAGATCATGATGACGGCGTATCTGTCCAGCTTTCTGTCGTAGCATGTCCAGCAGGAAGCACCCCACCATTCATGGCCGGCATCAAAGTATTCAGACCAGTCGGTTGTCCATTCATAGACTTCCACTTCATCCGTTCCTTCCGGGAACAGGGCAGCGTTGATTGCCTTGAAATCTTCAGCGCTGTGAAGTTCTGTCTTCATCGGCGGCTCCAGGAAGGCATACCAGTAAGGCACAGATTCGCCTGTATTCGCATTGGAATAGTCACAGTCATACAGGTTGTTGCCGTGTCTGTCCTTGCGCAGCAGTTCAGGGACAAAGAAGAAGGAAGCGGTATCAATGACCTTTCCCTGTGCCTTGCTGATGTCATACTTCCAGGGGAAAATCGCTTCTTCAGCCAGGGCGCCCATGAAGAAGTCCAGGGCCTTTCGGTGCGAAGGTTCCCCCTGATACGGTTCGTCGTCTTTGACCAGGCAGTAATCAAGGAAACAGGAATCATACTGGATCAATGCTTCATAAAAGGGATCGTTTGTGAGTTCGTACATAATAACCTCCTGAGCAGGGTTCTTCCGTTTTCCCTGCAGATTCGATTGATCAAGGCAGACCGATCAATCAGCTTATAATCATTTTACACTATCTTCGGCGCAATCGCCTTCTTCATTTGCTTTTCAGCCTTCAAAATTCAGATGAACCTGAAATGATTCTTTCATGGCCGTCTGACAAACAGCGGCATGTCATATTCATCCCTGCCGTTTTCGACAAAACCCAGGGATTTCCAGAAATGTACGGCTCGCTCTTTCTCGCTGTTGAGCTCATAAAACAGAGCTCCCTGCGCTTTTGTATATGCTTCCAGCGCCGCAAAGCACTGATGGCCTAAGCCGCGGCTGCGGTATTGCGTAAACACCCAGAAATCCATGATAAAACATTGCCCGCCTTCCCGTTCATAAATACAGTAAGATGCAGCACCGATCCGATTTCCCATCCAGGTAAAATACACGATGTGGTGACGGTCGTTCTTCCGGCGCATGTGTTCTTCCAGGATACCGCGGTATTGCTGCCCTTGAAAGTAGGAGATATCCTCTGCCTCTTCAATGATCCCGTCATCGACAAGATACCTGATATGCAGGTCCCAGAAAGCCTCGATTTCATCAGGCGTGATTTCTTCAATGGCAATCATATCGGTTCCTCCGTTCGGGTGTCTTTATCCCCTGCGTTTCTTCCTTCTGAGGCAGTTTGTTTTCGGTGATGCAGACAGTTACAAAGCCGCATCGGTCAGGGCTACTGTCAAAGATCCTGCCGACCGGTTCCTTCACTGCCCATGGACACCAGCATTCCGGTTATCGTTGACATGGGAACAGAGGATTCTGCCGTTCAGTATCAGCTTCGCCGCCGGCCATGCCGGTTTTTCATTGTCCCCGGCTTTCCGGCCGGTTCTTTCTTTTCATCCGGCAGCTTCCCTTTGATGCATCAGATGGATGCCGATATGGCCGATGCCAAGCACAACTGCAGCTCCAAGCAAAAGCACATTGCCGGCATA